>CBDTVF010000032.1:0-13566 GCA_965363775.1 uncultured Gammaproteobacteria bacterium | reverse complement strand
GAAACTTTTGATGAGTTAGATAAGGAATGGGAAGAAACGCCAGCCTTTGACAATGATGAGACTGATTGTAGCAACTGCAGCGTTCACCAAAAAAGCAACGACGACAATCAGAACTTATTTTCTGGAGACATACAATGAACTTCTTAAACCAATTTTTCTTTGGCTATTTTCCATACGTAGCTTTGGGTATTTTCGTGGTTGCCAGTGCTCTGCGTTATGACCGCGATCAATATTCGTGGAAAGCGGATTCCAGCCAGTTGTTGAGCAAGAAGGGTATGCGTTGGGGCAGCAACCTGTTCCATATCGGTATTATTTTCCTGTTTTTCGGGCATTTTGTCGGATTGCTAACACCGGAATGGGTCTATCACCCGTTTATGACAGCGGGTTTCAAACAGGTGATGGCAATGACAGCAGGCGGTATATTCGGCACCGTATGTCTTATAGGCCTGGTGATGTTGTTAAACCGTCGTCTTACCAATAAACGGATTCGGGCAACCTCCCACCCCGCAGATATCATGATCCTGGTAGTTTTACTGGTGCAACTGGTTCTGGGGCTGATTACTATTCCGTTCTCTGCACAGCATCTCGATGGCAGTTCAATGATCGCCCTGGCGAGTTGGGCCCAACACATCGTCACATTCAGATCAGGTGCGGCAGCGTTTATTGTCAACGAGGCCTGGGTATTCAAACTTCACCTGGTTTTGGGTATGAGTATCTTTGTGCTGTTTCCATTTACGCGTTTGGTGCATATCTGGAGTGTTCCGGTACAGTATATTACGCGTAGTAATTATCAGATCGTACGTAAAAGATCTTAGCGCTAATATTTCAGGAATTTAAGATATGCCAATATATGTAGGCGGTATAAAAATCGCAGATAAACAGGTGTTTGAAGAAATGCAGTATCAGGAAAAGGCTGACAGTGTTAAGCATGCCTGTTTTTTAGCCGCACAATCCCTGGTTATCAGACAGTTATTGTTAAACACTGCTTTCAAACAGAAGGTCATTGCAGAGCTGAAAGATAAAGCCCTGGCAGACATAGAGACTGAAGAAGAAGAACAGATGATTGATGCTCTCATTGATCAGTCGGTCTCGGTGCCCGCGGCAGAAGAAGATGTCTGCAAGCGCTACTATGAAAACAATCAATCAAAATTCACCGATAAAAAACTGGGTGAAGCTCTTCCCTTTGAACAGGTGGCAGAGCACATTAAGGAATACTTAAGTGCCCAGTCCTTGATGAATGGTATCCATGAGTACATTCAGGTTTTGGCCGCCAATACCAAAATTAAGGGTTTTGATTTTAAAGACCCCGAGGCTATGATGGTCGATCTGGATGGCTTGAACCAGGTTGGAGATTTATCAATCGAGCTAAAAGATTAAGGTACCGTGACGGGCTAAAACTACCGGGGTAAAACATGCATACAATGAACAGACGCGAAACGGTCGTTTCTGTTATTGGTGCGTTTGCCAGTACTTTGTTGGCTACTTTTTTCAGCGATACGATTCTATCCGCAGAAGGCACTCACATCATACTGGCTTCGACCGGAGCCACGGCAATCCTGGTATTTGGTATGCCACATGTCCCGGCATCCCAACCCTGGAATATCATTGGCGGTCACCTGGTATCGGCCTTTGTTGGCGTGACCTGTTATCTCCTGATTCCAATAGACATACTGGCCGCATCAGTCGCAATCCCGGTTGCAATGTATGCCATGCACACACTGCGCTGTATGCATCCACCCGGTGGTGCCACGGCCATTACTGCCGTTATCGGTGGAGAGTCCGTGTACAATTTAGGTTATTCTTTCCTGATTGTTCCGGTTTTTTTCAATGCGATTATTGTTTTATCCATTGCGATATCAGTGGCAACTTTTCGTGACAAAAACCCCTATTTGTGATGTCTGCAAACAGTCAAAACCGTGTTCTGGAATTCAGTCCATTTCTGAATCAACTTGTCACCCGTCACCCGCACTGGCTGGAAGTATTACAAACCAACGGTCGACTTGAAAACGCCAACCCACCCAGTGCTGAGCGGCTGGCTTTGGACATTGAAAAACGTGGTCTGGATTCTGCATTGCGTCAATTTCGTAACCAGGAAATGCTGCGGCTGATCTGGCGTGACCTCAACGAACTCGCTCCTGTCGATGAAATTCTTGCTGACCTGAGCACACTTGCAGATGTTTGCCTGCAGGCTTCGGTCAAATATCACACCGATGCATTCGAGCAAAAACACGGTGTTCCACGCAGCCCTGATGGCCAGGCACAGAAACTGATTGTTATTGGTCTGGGCAAGCTCGGCGGATGCGAGCTTAACCTGTCATCCGACGTCGATATTATTTTTTGTTATCCGAACCGCGGTGTATGTGATGGTCGCCGTGGTCTTTCCAATGAACAGTTTTTTACCCGTCTCGCCCGAAGTGTCATAAAAAGCCTGTCCGCGATTACCGCCGATGGATTTTGCTTTCGGGTCGATACGCGCTTGCGACCTTTTGGGGACTCCGGACCCCTGGTCAGCAGTTTCGCCGCTCTTGAACAATATTATCAACGTGAAGGGCGTGACTGGGAACGCTACGCTTTGATCAAAGCCCGACCGGTAGCCGGCGACCTGGTTGCCGGCCAACAGATACTGGATATATTGAAACCATTCGTATATCGCCGGTATATCGATTTTGGCGCCATTGATTCATTACGTGACATGCACGCCAATGTTCGTGAAGATGCCTTGCGCAAAGACCGTCTGGATGACATCAAGCGTGGTCCGGGTGGTATTCGGGAGATCGAATTCCTGGTGCAGACCTTTCAGTTGCTCCGTGGCGGTCGGGAAGCTTCACTACAAACACCATCCATCTTTGCTGCGGTATCTGCCTTACAGGAACTGCAATTATTGCCAGGCGAAACTATTTCAGAGATTCTGGCTTCTTACCGCTTTTTGCGAAAGACAGAAAACCGCATTCAGGCCTTACACGACCAGCAAACCCACCGGGTGCCGGTGGGCGAAGATGGTTTGAGAGTCGCCCAGGCGATGGGATATGAAGATATGACGGGTTTTCAGCTAGCGCTTGATGACACGCGAAACACCGTACAGTCCCTGTTCGAAAAAAGCCTGCCCCAGCCAGCAGAACCTGCCGATGACAAGAATCCATGGCACAGTTATTGGCAGAACTTGCGAAACAATGTTCAGACCGAAGGTTCAGATGTTGCCGATTGGAAACCACTTGCAGATTTTGTCAAAAGACTGAACCGTCTTTCACTCAGCCAGCGTGCATCTCAACGACTTGACCAGTTCATGCCGGTTTTATTGAAACAAATAGATGCCCTGTCACCGGATGATGCCATTGTAGACCGGGTTCTGGACCTGGTCTCTGCCATATGCCGGCGAAGCGCCTACTTGTCATTGCTGGTACAGAACCCGGTTGCCAGCAAACGGATGCTGGAATTGTTTGCAGCCAGCAAACGGGTTACCCAGGCTGTTACACGTCACCCGGCATTGCTGGACGAGCTAATCGATCCCAGCCTCGGGGCATATCCACCGACCCGTAAAGACATACAGGCAAATGTGCAGAGAATTTTGAAGGCAAACACTGATGCCGAAACAGCGCTGCAAGAATTGAATTATCTCAAACTGGTCATCAGCCTGCGTATTGCAGTGGCTGTACTGAAATCTACGATGTCCGTTTATGAATCCAGAGTGACACTTAGCCAACTTGCCGAAAGCCTGGTGCAGGCGGTTTTGAATTTGTCATTACTCGAGATGCAAGCCCGCCATGGTCGGCTACCGGGACCAGAACTTGCCATTATTGGCTACGGCAGTCTGGGTGCCAGCGCCCTGGGTTTTGACTCAGATCTTGATTTGATATTTTTGTATCAACCAGTGACATCACTGTCGGATGGAGCCCGCCCAATCCCGACTGAACGCTACCACACCGGCGTGGCGCGCCGTATGCTCAGCCTGTTATCGGCAACCACCCCGTCCGGACGCTTGTACAGCATCGATGCCCGGTTACGGCCAAACGGTCGGGCCGGTTTACTGGTCTCCAGTGTCGATGCTTTCCGCCGTTATCAGTCTGAAGAGGCCTGGACCTGGGAACTCCAGGCATTGACCCGTGCCAGACCCATCGCGGGTAATGCGGAAACCGGAGAGAGTTTCGCAACCATCCGGCAGCATGTACTGACCATGCCACGAGACAAAGCGCTGATCCGTGATGAAATTTCATCCATGCGTGAGAGGATACGTACCGAGCGCAAAGACGGTGAACCCCTCAAACACGGCCCCGGAGGACTGCTGGATGTCGAATTCGTGGTACAACTCGGTTTATTACTCAATGCTGACAATCATCCTGAAGTTATCGAATCCACCAAAGTGAATGAACAACTCAGGGCTTTGCAAGCTTGTGGTTGGATAAATGATAATGCATTCAATGTATTAGCTAACGCCTACGTGCAATTGAGTCACACAATCCAGCAAGCCGCGTTGGTCGATGACAGCGTGGATGTTGACCCCGCACCCCTGCTTGGTATCGCACAGGCATTATGTGACGAGATATTGGGGTAGAATACCCCTACTTTTAATACACCAAATTTTTTGTGGAGATGGCTTTTGACTCATCGCACCGACGCTCAGGACGATAGCCTGGAATACGCAAACACGCAAAAACAGGTTTCGGTAAGCCGTGCTGACCTGCCGCTTTCCTGCCCAACACCAGGTCAGAAGCTCTGGAATGCCCACCCGCGTGTTTATCTGCCCATTGAGGACAGTGGTGAAGCCAGTTGCCCGTATTGTGGTACACATTACGTATTAACAGATTAAGCTAACGTAGTACCAGTAATCACGATGCAGGACACTAATATGCACGTGGTACAGGCGCTGGTGTCCCTCGGTATCGGCGGATCAGAAATGGTCGCCGTCGAGACCACCGAGTTTCTTCGTGCTGCGGGTCACCGGGTTACTGTTGTAGCGGCCAACGGACCGCTGTTTCAGCGTGTCAACGCTGCTGGTGCCAATTTATTGGACTGGCCGATTGGCCGGAAGCGCCTGGGCACATTGCGTTTCATTCGTCAGTTACGTGACTGGCTTCTGGAAAATCCAGCGGATATTGTCCACGTACACTCTCGTTTGCCGGCCTGGATTTGTTTTCTCGCGCTACGCAAGCTACCGGTGGATAAACGACCGGTTTTTATTACCTCCATGCACGGGCAATACTCCGTCAGTAGCTACAGCGCCGTCATGGCGAAGGGAGACCATGTCATCGCTGTTTCCGACCACATCCGCGATTACACGCTCAACAATTATCTGACACCACCCTGCCCGCAATTACACACAATATACGGTGGTGTCAGCCGTGAAGATTTCCCGTACGGCTATCAACCTTCAAAAGAATGGCTGCAAAATACCTTTAAGGAATTCCCGCAACTGAAAAACAAGCGCATCCTGCTGTTGCCGGGTCGTCTGTCCCGTTACAAAGGCCATGCCACTTTTATCGAGTTACTGACCGTGCTGCAACGGGAGTTTGAAGATGTTCATGCCGTTATCCTGGGCCGGGCCAAACCCGGTTCGCGTTATATCAACGAACTGGAAGGTCTCGCTGAGCGTCATGGCGTAAGAGACAAGCTGACATTTTGTGGAGTGAGAACCGATATGAGGGACTGGATGACAGCCTCAAACCTGGTTTTCAGCCTGTGTAGTGACCCACCGGAGGCATTTGGCAGAATCGTGCCGGAAGCCTTGTCACTGGGTATACCGGTTATTGCCTGGAATCATGGCGGTGTTGCCGAAGTACTACCGGAAATGTTCCCTGCCGGTGCCGTCGAGCCGGATAACCTGCCGGCGCTGATACAGAAGACACGTGAATTTTTGCGGCAGGCACCGATGGTAGAAAAAACTGACGCATTTTCCTTACAGGCTTCGATGGATCAAACCATGAACCTGTATCATTCCGCTTTGAAAAAGGAAGGATGATGAAATTACTGCTCAAGCGATTGCAGAATGATTGGCCCAGCTGGCTGGCGGTATCATTTTTCGCACTATTGCCATTTTCCCGCCTGGCAGAGATTCCATTATCCATATTCGCGCTGTGTTTACCTTTTTTGGCTCGTTCAACACAGAACCGCCAACGCATCCGCCAGGTATCCATCATCGTTATTCCTATTTTCCTGTGCTTCTGGTTGCCAATGGTGCTTTCCAGTTTTGATTCCTTTATGCCTCAAAAAAGCTGGTCCAGTTCCATTGCAGCCCTGCGGTTTCTGGCCGCAGTACTCAGCATGGCGGTGTTATTACGCGCAGATTCAGCCCGTTGGCGTGTGATTCGCTGGACATCATTCCTGTTGATTTTTTGGGCTCTGGACGGTTTTATTCAGCTAATTTTTGGCAGCGATATATTCGGCATTGCGATGAACCCCGAACGGCTCAATGCCATGTTCATTCAAAAGTACCAGTTTTTCGGCCCGACACTGGCCATACTGTCACCGTTACTGCTTGAACATGCCCGCCGAAACTGGCCGGCATGGGTATGGGTGGCCGCGTTCACTTTAACCCTGGGTGCTGTTTTAATTGCCGGTATGCGTGCCGGTTGGTTGGTTATGGGCCTGGTCCTGGTTGTCTACGCCTGGTTGATGTTCCGATCGGAAAACCGCAAATTAAGAAAAGCATCATTATCCATTCCCGTGTTGGTTGTTACTGCCATCATCGGCAGCTACATGATCTCACCTTTGTTCCAGGCAAGACTTGAACAATCGATGGTGATAACAGAGGGCTCCCAGGCCGCGGTCATTGCCGCCAGTAATCGCCGCATGCCAATTTTTGTAACCAGCCTGGTCATGTTCAAGGCGCACCCCATCAACGGCGTAGGTGTGCGGGCATTTCCCAAGGCATACATGCAGTACGCTGCAGAAGACGACATCCATATTCAGCTTTCAGGTGGTGTATCAGGGGCAACCCATGCCCATAACCTTATATTGGAGGTTATGTCAGATACCGGCACACTTGGCTTGATTGGAATGATTGTAGGGTTTTGGCTGGTGCTGCGTTTTTGGCAAGGCATGACACTCTCCCGACGAAATGAGGCATTTCCTTTTGCGCTGGCGCTGGCGCTGGTGCTGTTTCCGCTTAATTCCCACTTCGCTTTGTATGGTACTTACACGTCGTCATTGATCTGGGTGCTTTTCGGGCTTTGGGTGGCTTGTATCGGTAGTAGCCCGGGTAATGTTGCGCGGGGCGACTAGCCTGCAAGCTGTGAACTTCTCTATAATTGGTTTTTTACAATCAGGGTCGCACCGATAGCTTATGCGGGGTTTTTATTCTTTTCTCATCGCGCTCAGCACGCCATTTGTGTTGCTGTATTTCGCATTGCGTGGGGTTCGGGATCACGCTTACCTGGATCGCTGGTCTGAGCGGTTTGGCTTTTTTCCAGGGCCTGTAAAGAAGGGCGGTATCCTGGTGCACGCCGCTTCAGTGGGTGAGTTCAACGCAGCCAGCCCCCTGATCAAAAGCCTGCTTAAGACCCGTGCTGACCTGCCCGTCATTGTTACCACGTTGACCCCCACTGGCTCTGAGAGGGTAAAACGTGAGTTGGGTAGCAAGGTATTACACGCCTATATTCCGATTGATCTGAACAGTGCAGTCAGGCGGTTTTTGAAACGTCTACAGCCATCGGTCATCATCGTCATGGAAACCGAGATCTGGCCAAACCTGTACCTGCAGGCGCAAGACTTGAATATACCGTTGGTGATGGCAAATGCCCGGCTTTCGGAGCGCTCAGTCCGGCGTTTCAAATACATGTCCGGGTTGATAGAGAAGATCATGCAAAGCGTCACCTGGATAGGCGCACAGAGTACCGGGGATGCGAACCGATTGGTTGAATGCGGTGCGCATCAACAGCGTGTTGATATGACCGGTAACCTCAAGTTTGATTTGAAAATTCCTGCCAGTCTTGACGAAAAGGGTGCGGCCCTGCGCGCACGCTGGAACGGTGCACGACCGGTGTTGGTTGCAGGCAGCACCCATGAAGCAGACGAAAACGTGGTGATCCCTGCATTTGTAGGCTTACTGGAAAATCTTCCGGATGCTCTACTGATACTGGTACCGCGCTACCCGGAACGCTTCACCCGCGCTGCGCAATTGGCAAAATCCGCAGGTTTGAATACCGAACTTCACAGCCAGGGCGAGGCCTGTTCCACCGATGCGCAATGCTTTGTCATTGATACCATCGGTGAACTGATGACCTATTATGCCTGTGGTGACTTGGCATATGTGGGTGGCAGTATGGGCGATCAAGGTGGTCACAACCCACTGGAACCCGCCGCACTCGGCAAACCGGTTTTACTGGGTCCGAATATGGAAAACGCAAAAGAAATTGCCACCCAGTTACTGAAATGCAATGCCGCCAGAGCCGTTACCAATCAACAGGATTTCCGGGAAGCTGCCGAGACAATACTGAATGATGGCGCCCTGCGTGACAGCATGGGGCAGGCAGGACGGGATTTGGTTAAGAGGAACAAGGGTGCGCTGGATTTGACCCTGGCAGCGGTTAGAAAGCTGCTTTAACTGCAACAAGAATGTAGGGTGCGTAACAAGTTACGCACCCTACGTGCTATTGGCACCGTCGGTTTACGCTTGGCTATTGGATTGGCATCGTCATCCCGGCGAAGGCCGGGACCCCGTGACACAAGCAGAGCGCTAAAAACTCACACCAAAAAACCTCCTTACAGTTATTTACAGTTATTTACAGTTATATGCAGTTAATGTAATTGTGAAGGTAACAGCGTTTGACGCTCTGCTAGCGATGGGAGGTCCCGGCCTTCGCCGGGATGACGCGGTGCCAATATGTAGGGTGGGTAACTTGTTCCCCACGTGAAAAACCAACACGTCGTGCGTAACGAGTTAAGCACCCTACAGGGACGGGGAAAGAAAAACGTGGGTAACAAGTTACCCACCCTACAGGGACGGGAGAAGAAAAACGTGGGTAACAAGTTACCCACCCTACTTCAGGATGGAATTAACCTTTTGCAGGTCCTCTTCAACCAATGTACCTGCTGCTGCTTTTAAGCGCAGATGATCTACAACATAGGTGTGGCGTGCCAGTGAGTTGTCACGTTGTGCCTGAAAATACCGTTGCTGGGCAATCAAAACATCCACGATGGTACGGGTACCAACCTCGAAACCGGCCTGGGTTGCCTCGAGAGCACTTTCTGCAGAAACCATTGCCTGGTTAAAAGCTTTAACCTGCTCGATACCGGCGATCACTGCACGATAGGCATTGTTGGTGGCCCTGACAACCGCTCTTTGTGTTTGTTCCAGATCCTCGTTGACCGCATTGAGTAAACTGCGGGCTTGCCGTGTTCTGGAATAAACATAACCACCCTGATACATATTCCAATTCAGCTGTAAGCCAATTCGCATGTCCTTATTGACCAGTGAAGTCGTGATTAAAGGGTTCTGGAAATCATCGCGCAGGATAAATTCATTATTCGTAAAATTACTGTAGCCTGCGACCAGATCCAGAGTTGGAATGCGAGCGGATCGCTGCAAACGTGTGTTTGCGTCTGCAATTTCAATTTCCTGGCTGGCTGAAATGATTGCAGGATTGTACTGCATGGCGATATCAATCCATTCATCCGGGTTTTCCGGTAGGGGCTTAACCAGTGGTAACTCGTCCTGCAATGGATCAATATCATCGAAGTACTGCCGGGTCAGTTCATAGAGCGCTTCCTTGGTATCGGCCAGGTTGTTCCTGGAGACAATGGCACGGGCGCGGGCATTGTCATAACTCGCGCGGGCTTCATGAACGTCTGTTACCGCTGTCAAACCAACTTCAAAGCGTTGTTCAGCCTGTTCAAATTGTCTTTGCAGGGCTTTCTCTTCCGCCTCGGCAAAAATAACACCATCCTGGGCAGACAATACCGCGAAATAATTGCCTGCTACCCTGACCAGGAAATCCTGGTATGCAATATCGTAGATTGCGTCCGCCTGGCTGACCTGACCACGGGCGATGTCCAGTTGTTCATAATTGCTTTGTGCATACAGGGACTGACGCAGATCAAGCCCCCAACGTCGAGTGTCCGTATCACTGTCATCCACCTCTGTTCCTTGAATAGAGGTTGTAGTGCTGCCACTGGTCATTCCTGCTGAACCAGTGAGTGAAGGCAATAAGTTGGACCAGGCCTGGCGTTTATTTTCACCAATGGCTTCTCTACGATATGCGGCAGCTTGCAAGGCCGGGTCACTTTTGATTGCCAGATCATGAACACCGACCAGATCAACAGCAAATACTGGTGATGAGATAAAAAACGCGGTCGCCATCAAAGTCACTTTCTTGGTATTGAACTGCATAACTAACTCCTAAAATCCCTTAAAATTCAAATTCCGGTGCTTTTTCGGCATTGATCAATCTTGCCAGGTCTGTTTCAAACAAACTTTCTTCACGCCACTCGGTTGCATTCAGTTTTGTTAATAACTTTGCTTCCATTGCAGGTTCTTCACCACAGACGACAAACAAACGGCCACGTGGGTTCACCCAACCACGGAAATGATCAGGAATATCTTCCACTGAGCCGGTCACAACCACCACGTCATGAGCCTGCTCAGGCTGCCAACCGGTCATTGCATCACCCGTTTCAAGCTCGACATTGTCTATGTCTTTTTCTTTCAGTATGGACGCTGCCCTGGTTGTGAACTGTTCATGTATGTCAACACTTACGACCCGTTTGGCCATCTGCGCGAGACAAGCGGTAATAAAGCCACTACCGGTTCCAATCTCCAGTACCGTTTCATCCGGTTTCAATTCAAGTGCCTGTAATAAACGACCCTCGACAACCGGTTTCATCATGTTCTGATCGTGATCCAGCGGTATACCAATGTCTGAAAATGCCATCTTCCGGTATCGCACAGGAACAAAATCTTCACGGTGGGTCGTTTCCAACAATTCAAGAACACGTGCATCCAGTACTTCCCAGGGTCTGACCTGTTGCTCTACCATGTTGAATCGGGCTTGGTCGAAATTCATACTCATCCTTTTCTACTCCCACCGGCGTTTGTTTTTGTTCGCCTGATAAATCAATTGGTCCAGAATACGTTTAACCAACCGGTGAGGCAAGGCACAGACTGCCGCTTTTAGGGGTCAAGCTCAAAGTGCCATTAGTCACAACGGGGTTGTTAATGATATATATTGACGTTCCGAACGTTAATTAGGTTTCCGTTTGTTTAAACTGTATTATCCCATATGAGGGAGTCTCTGGCTTGAATAAAGGTTTAAAAATAATTGCTTTTGTCTGAAATAAACTACCGTGGAATCCGGTCATGACTAATGACACGGACAGAACTGCCCGGTTCAATGAACTGGCAGAAGCCTATTCCACGGATTTATATCGCTACGCCATGTGGATTTGTGGCAATGATGCGCTGGCAAAGGACCTTGTTCAGGAAACCTTTCTCCGGGCATGGCGGGCATTGGATAGTCTGAAAGATGTCAAGGCAGCTAAAAGCTGGTTGATTACGATATTGCGACGGGAATATGCACGCACTTTTGAACGCAAAGTTCCCAAATTCACCGATGTGGATAAAGTCGTTGTTGTTGAAGAGGTAGAACTGGAGCCCGATGCAAAGACAGAACGTGATTTGTTGCGTAACGGGATCATGAAACTGGATCCAAAGTACCGGGATCCCTTGCTGTTACAGGTGGTATTCGGTCACAGCTGTGAAGAGATTTCCAAACAGCTTGGTATCAGTAAGAGTGCGGTAATGACCCAGTTGTTCCGAGCCAGAGAAAAGCTGAAGAAGCTAATGCAAAAGGATGGAGTAACGGGTAATGTCCATGAACTTTTCTGAGTTCAAAAAACTGATAGGTGCAGATCCCCTTAACCGGGATAGCGAGACTTTGCGTGCGCGCAATTCGGCACCGGAATTTGAAGCCGCTGCGGCGGAAGCTGGAGCATTTGAAGAAAAGCTTCAGTCTGCCTTGTTAATACAGCCACCTGCTGACCTGTTGTACAGTATCCAGGCAATCAGCCAGCAGCCGGCCAAACGTCGAAGCTGGATACCGCTGGCACTGGCAGCCAGCCTGTTGATTACCGTTGGTGCGGTCACGGTTGTCTGGAAACAATCTCACCAGTGGGACAGTGTCGAAGCCTATGTTGCAGATCACTATTCACATGACGGCAGCAAACTGGTTGCCCGGGCAACGGATGTCGTTGCGCAAAAGGATATTGATAAAATCATGGCAAAGCTGGGTGCTACCGCCGATAAACAATTGTCGGGCCGTATCAAGTTTATCAAGTTTTGCCCGACACCCGAGGGGCGTGGGGCACATATGGTGGTCAGCACCGATCAGGGTCCGATGACCATTATTTATATGCCCGAAACACAGGTTGCCGATGGCAAAATGCTCGAGTTTGATCAGATGCACGCTATGTTGGTTAATCTCGAACACGGTTCCGCAGCCATTATTGGCGAGCAGGGCCAGACAGTTGAAAATTTACAGGCCATGGTCAGAAAGTCCCTGAAAACCGGCCTCATTGGTGTCTGACTATTGACTTGAATCAATCAGATCACTTCCGGCACATGTATCTGGCTCAAAATCTGTTATCTTCACAATATGAAAAGTAAAATATTGATTGCGGTGCCTATCGCACTGATCGTTATCTGCCTTGGCATGATGTGGTGGTACAACAATGAACCGGATTTGTTCGATCCGGTTGAGCGTGCAAAAGCACATGCCATAGAGCATAGCCATACTGAAGTGACCGGTACAGTTACCACATCCACGCTGATTGAAGTGGTTGATGTCATGCTCAACAAACGTGGCGGATACCTTTCCAACGATATCCTGCCACCCTGGGTGTTCCTCGATAACATACCCAATTGGGAATTCGGTGTATTAACCCAGGTTCGTGACCTTGCCCGCACTCTTCGCAATGATTTCAGTCGCTCGCAAACCCAATCAACCGAAGATATTGATCTTATGGAAGCCGACCCGCTTTTCCATTATCCGAATGACCGCTGGTTCCCACCCGATACGGAAGGTCGCTACGAAAAAGCAAACGACAGGCTTGAGGCTTACCTGGCCCGGTTGTCAGATCCCGCTCAACCGAATGCGCAGTTTTATGCCCGTGCTGATAACCTCGTCAGTTGGTTGGGCCTGGTTGAGAAACGTCTTGGTTCACTGTCCCAACGTCTGTCGGCCAGTGTTGGCCAGGATCGTCTGAACACTGACCTTTCTGGTGACAGTGCAGCAACAAAATCCACTGCCACAGCCGCGGAGATGGATGTAAAAACATCGTGGTTTAAGATTGATGACGTATTTTATGAAGCCCGTGGCACAACCTGGTCACTGATTCATATTCTCAAGGCCATGGAAGTGGATTTTCATGATGTTTTGAGAAAGAAAAATGCCCTGATCAGCTTCCGGCAAATCATCCGGGAACTGGAATCAACCCAGGATCCCTTACATGCGCCGATGGTTTTGAATGGTGACAAGTTTGGAGCATTCGCAAACCACTCACTGGTCATGGCCAACTACATTTCGCGAGCCAATGCCGCCATCATGGATTTACGTTTTCTATTGCAGCAAGGCTAACACC
>CBDTVF010000031.1:0-13614 GCA_965363775.1 uncultured Gammaproteobacteria bacterium | reverse complement strand
GAAAAAGATGACTGAAACACGTTTGATAAAAGAAAGAGAACACGCACTGGGTGTCGGGCTAAAACTCGATGTGAGCGAAGAAGCATCAACGCTGAAGCGGGTAGAGGTAAACAATCCAAAAGCCCGCATACTGGCCGTGGATGATGAAGAAATAATTCTAAATAGTTTTCGCAAAGTGCTCGTTTACGCCGGCTATAGCATCGACACGGTGGAAAAAGGTGCCGAGGCCTTAGGGCTCATTCGCAGAAATGATTATGATTTTGTTTTCACCGATCTGAAAATGCCCGGGATGGATGGTGTTGAGCTAACCAAGGCCGTCAAGCACTTACGCCCGGATATCGATGTCATCGTCATTACCGGTTATGCATCGATAGAAACAGCAGTAGAAACAGTCAAAGTTGGTGCGATGGACTATGTTGAGAAACCTTTCACCGAGGATGAACTGCTTGGCTTCCTGAAGGCCGCATTGATCAAACGGCAGGACAGGCTTGAAAAGCAAATGCGTCACAAAGTCCGTTTGATCAAGCCGGGAACCCGGGAGTCAAAATCCAGGTTCGAACTGAATGTCCCGGCAGGGGTTTTCGTATCCAAACAACATGCATGGGCAAAGATAGAAATGAATGGTTCAGTTCGGATCGGACCGGATGATCTGATTAGAAAAATCTTTGACAAAATTGACTATGTTGACTTGCCTGAAACAGAACAAATCGTCAAGAAAGGGGAAACACTGTTTACCATAAATTATGGTGACTACAAGTTGGAAATGCCTTCTCCATTAAGTGGAAAAGTCATTACTGTGAATTCCGAACATACTGAGCACCCTGAATGGCTGGCGATCAAACCATTTGAGCTGAGTTGGATGTGCAGAATCGAACCATCCAATCTCGCGGAAGAGTTGCCAGATCTTGGCATCGGGCATGATTCAGTCAGCTGGTATCAAGATGAAATTGCTAGATATCAAGTGCTTGCAGACAAGTACATGGAGGACGTTTCTCAGTACGAATCAAATGAAACAGAAGAAGGCGAGCAACACAGAAAGGCAGAATACGCAAAACTTCTGACCGGGTTTTCGAAACCATTTCTGCAAGGTTGATCGTTTGACTGACGCCATGTGCAAATCGCCCTTGAAGTTTGCCATGACGTCAGTGATTCAGGTTTCAAGTTTATAGGGGTTATTTTTCACTTTTTCACATTTTGTAATTCACAGGAACTAAACCAAACTTATCAGTTCCAGAGGAATCATGAAAATGCAGTTGTTAAATTCGTTACACCTGGTCGTGATTGGCGGCCTGATGCTCGGCATGACCGTAGACGTGGTCGCTGAACCTGAAATCGTCGGATCTCCCAGATGCAAATCCTGTCACAAGTCCAAGACCGGCGACCAGTGGAAAATCTGGACCGAATCCGCTCATGCCAGGGCCTTCGAAACACTGGCTTCTGAGGAATCCAAAAAAATCGCAGCCGAAAAAGGGCTAGGTGACCCCCAGCAGGAAACTACCTGCTTGAGATGCCACGCGACCGGGGCATTCCTCGGTGCTGATGCGATCATCAGTGATAAGGCAAATTACGCCGATAGCGAGGGTGTAGGCTGCGAATCCTGTCATGGTCCCGGTTCCGACTACAGGCCCAAGAAGATCATGGTAGATCCGGAAGCCGCCAGGAAAGCCGGTCTGCTGGTAGACAGTAGCGCCGAAGCTTGTAGCCAGTGTCATAACGAGGAAAGCCCCACCTTCAAGGGGTTTGATTTTGAGCAGCGCTGGGCCGAGATCAAACACCCCGTCCCCGGTTCGGACGAAGCCTCAGCCGACGTGCCGACAGGCACTTCCAATATGCCGGGCCAGGTCACTTTCACATCATCGGTGGGAGACGTTCTTTTCGACCACAATTTACATGTTAAAGAGCTTAAAACCGAGTGTGCAGAATGTCACCACCAGATTCATGCCAGCGTGCTCGATACACCGCATGAAAGCTACCTGGAGTCTACCTGGATCAATTGTGAAATTTGTCACACCGCAAACCCGGAGATCAAGGAAGACTACTTCAAATGCTCCAGTTGTCATCATTCAGACCCGGACGATACCGCCGATAAGACGCTCAGCTCCAAAGTTGTCATCCATAAAAGCTGTTGGAGTTGTCATGAGTCAGGTACGGGTGTAACTGCCAGTCACGGGTGCAAAGACTGTCACGTTAGGAAACAGAAATAGCAAGGATTTTCATTATAGTTTTGGACTCTGACGAGGTTTCAGACCATGCCAGGGTTAAGGAGTCATCATGGATAGACGAGGTTTTCTAAAAACATCAGTTCTTGTCGGCGGTACTGCTATTGCAGCCAAGCAACTAAATGCCCAGGAACAGCAAGATCCAGAGGAGTATGTCGGAATATTAGTCGACACAACTCGCTGTATTGGTTGCCGGGCTTGTGAAGTCGCCTGTTCTGAAGAGCACGATAATTTTGTTCCGGACGTTATTAACGACGGTGCTCTTGAAGAACGCAGAACAACCAATGAAAAGCAATTTACGGTTGTCAACAAATATGAGACCGAAAAGGGTGATGTATTTGTTAAAACCCAATGCATGCACTGCTACCAGGCCGCCTGCGCAATCGCCTGTCCAACAGAAGCAATGAAGCAAACCGAGGGCGGCCCAGTCATTTGGAGAGGCAACAAGTGTATAGGTTGCCGCTACTGCATGATTTCCTGTCCCTTCAATATGGTCAAGTATGAATTTAATGAATGGAATCCAAGAGTCCAAAAGTGCACCATGTGTTTCGAACGTCTTGAGGCAGGAGAAAAACCCGCCTGTGTCTCATCCTGTCCTACAGATGCACTGATGTTTGGCACCCGGGTGAAAAACCTGGAAGTTGCAAGACATCGTATCTACAACCATCCGGACGAATACGTAAAGCATATTTTTGGAGAGCACGAAGTCGGTGGAACCGGATACATCTATTTGTCGGCGGTGCCCTTTGAGCAACTGGGGTTTCCAACCGACCTCGGCAATACCGCTTATCCTGAATACACAAAACAATTCCTCTACAGCGTACCCCTGGTTCTGTTTGGCGCACCGGCCTTTCTATTAGGGCTCAACGCGCTTGCGGCAAACAACAAGCCGGACATAGATGGAGAATTTGAAGTTGAGTTTGAGCCTGAATCAAGTAATGAGAGGGGCAGGTGATGAATAAGGAAGCCGCTGTTTACGATTCATTTGGCAATTTCTTCAGATTCCTGATCCAGCAGATGAAACCGCGTGGGCCATGGCTCACGCCTTTCAATGTCATCTCAATTCCGGTCATTATTACCGGGGTGATTATCCTGTATTTCCGCTTTGTCTATGGCCTTGGTGCTGTGACCAATTACTCACAGGAAGTCCCCTGGGGCCTGTGGAAGGGTTTAAACGTTGTTACTGGTGTTGCCCTTGCTGGTGGTGCCTATGTCATCACGTTTGCGGTTTATGTCCTCGGGGTGAAAAAGTACAAGTCGATCGTGCGTATTACCGTTTTAAACGGGTTCATGGCCTACTCTTTCTACGCTGGCGCCCTGTTGCTTGACCTGGGCCGACCATGGTTTGGCTTAAATCCTTACATCGGTAATTCATTTGGATTCAGTTCCATTCTGTTTCTGATTTGCTGGCATTTCCTGCTTTACATGGCGGCAGCATTTGTCGAGTTTTCTCCGGCCGTAGCGGAGTGGATGCATTGGGAGAAAGCCCGCAAGTTTCTTGCCAGCCTTACCCTGGCCACGGTCATTTTGGGCATCTCATTGTCACTGCTGCATCAATCCGGTCTCGGCGCCTTGTACCTGATGGCCAAAACCAAGATTCACCCGCTGTGGTGGTCAGAATTTATACCGATTCTGTTTTTCGTCTCCAGCATTTACGCAGGCTTGTCGATGATAATCATCGAAGGAACCATCAGCCACAAGGTTTTCAAGAAATATATTGAACCCAGCAGCCATCATTCTTTTGACGACATTGTTCTGGGTCTCGCCAAAGGCGCGGCCATCACCATGTTTGTCTACTATTTTTTCAAAGCACTGCTTTTTGTGCATGAACACCAGTGGGGATTTCTCAACGACGGGTTTGGCCTGTGGTATCTTGTTGAAGTCATCGGCTTTGTATTAGTTCCTGCACTGATGTTTGCATTTGGCTACAAGCATAGAAATCTTAAGATCATTAAAATCGCCGCTGCCATGGCATTGATAGGAATTGTGCTCAATCGTCTCAACATCTCAATAATCTGTTTCAACTGGTATGCGGAAGTTCGTTATATTCCAAACTGGAAGGAATTCATTGTGTCGATGACGGTGATCTTTGTTCAATTCTGGATATTCCGATGGATTGTCACTCGCATGCCAGTGTTAAGCTCAACTAGTCATTACAAATAGAATGGGAAACTAAAATGGACTCATTTACTTATGTAAATATTTTTGAAGCAAAAGGTCTGGAGTACCTCCTCCTGTTGTGTTTTTGGGGGTTGTTTATTTATCTGGTCAAATATCTCAAAACGCCGGCAAAAAAACCAGAAGACACATAGTAAGTAACACCGTCTTGGGGTAATCCATGCTCAATAGCAAAATCGGTCTTAAACTAACCTTCGGTGTCGTACTGACGGTCCTTATAGCGATCGGCATTTTTGCCTACTTCAATATTCAATCCGAAAACAAGAGCCTGCTCATGGAAGTAGAGCGGCACGCGAATCAATTCAGCGAGCACCTCAAGGCGGACATGGGCTACGACATGCTGCACCAGGACCGGAAGCGGATTCGGGAAGGAATCCAACGCATCGGCCAACAGGATGCCGTTGATCACATCCGTGTATTCAACAAACCGGGGGAAATCGTCTATTCGTCGGACCCGAACGAGATCGGGACTGTTGTCAATATGAATGCAGATGTCTGCAACCGTTGCCATGGTGAAGGGGTCACCCTGTCTTCTCTGGAGGGGCAGGCGCGCATGCGGATCTTCCACAGTGATGAGGATTCAACACGAATGCTGGGTATTATCAACCCGGTTTACAATGAAGCAAGTTGCTGGACAGCGGACTGTCATGCGCATCCCTCATCGCAGGCAGTGCTTGGAATGCTGGATGTCATCCTGCCTCTCACCGAGGTTGACCGGAACATCCGTCGCAGCCAGATAGCCGTTGTCGTGCTCGCCATCAGCGTTATCCTCATCCTGAGTCTTATCGTTGGTTTCATGGTCCGGTGGTGGATCGACCGCCCGGTTCAGGAACTGCTCAAGGCGATGAAGCACGTATCCGGTGGGAATCTCGCATACCGGGTCGAGGTGACAAGAAACGATGAGTTGGCAATGCTGGCCAAGTCCTTTAACAATATGACCGAAAATCTGGCACAGGCACGCTTGCAACTTTTTCAGTCTGATAAGCTCGCCTCCCTGGGCAGACTGGCCGCCGGAGTGGCACACGAGATCAACAACCCGTTGACGGCCGTACTCACCAACAGCAGTTATCTGCTGAAACGGTCGCAGAAACAACCCGAGGTGGTTGATGATCTTAAAATCATCGTTTCCGAAACCATCCGGTGCCGCGAGATCGTTAAGAGTCTTTTGGATTTTGCCCGACAAACCACCCCGAAAAAGCGCAAGGCTGACGTCAACGAAATTATTCACCGCGCAGTCACCGTGCTCGAAAATCAACTTTCAATAGGAAGGATCGAACTGATCATGGATCTGGACGACTCGCTTCCCAAGGTGACCGTGGATGCCAATCAGATTCAGCAGGTTTTCATCAACCTGATTGCCAATGCATCGGATGCCATCGGTAAAGACAGCGGTACCATTAAAATCACAAGCAAGACGATAAACCTTAGCGCCAAGGGCGTCCTTCAGATCAAACGTGCACTGTGTCGAAAGCGGCATGATCTCGTTGACAGGAAGGTTCAGATTGATGCCAAACCTGCCATCAGCATGCGCTATCGCAAGAAAAAGGACACCGGACTGATCCACCTCAACCCCATGTATGGCTCAAACGAGCACCGCCTGAACGGCATGCCTGCTATCGAGGAAGGTGTCGAACTCCAGTGTCCGGATTGTTCGACTTCGCTGATGGCAGAAGGAGAGCTTTGTCCGAAATGCAACGCCCCCATCTACGCATTCGAGGTACCCCTGAAAGGTCTCGTTCGAGGTTGCCTGCGGGATGGGTGCGGTTGGCATCGCTGGGAGCAGGTCGACTCCGGCTGGAATGATGAGTACGTGGAAGTCCGGGTGACAGACGACGGCAGCGGTATTCCCAAATCGCAGTTACCAAAACTCTTTGAACCGTTCGCAACGACAAAGGGCCAAAAGGGAACGGGTCTGGGCCTCGCCGTTACCTGGGGGATAGTGGACAACCACAACGGCACGATTACCGTGGAAAGTGAGGTTGGAGTAGGTTCAAGTTTTATAATCCGAATACCGGTGGGATCATGAGTCAGCTAAAGGATATCCTCGTCATAGATGATGAACCCACGATCACCCAGGTCGTGGTAAAAGTATGTACCGCGGAAGGCATGACAGTCACCGCTGCAAACGATGTGACTGAGGCCCTTGAATGTCTTGAGAAATGTAATTTCCGCCTGGCGCTCTGCGACATCATGATGCACGGCCTCGATGGCTTCCAATTCCTCGAAGAACTCGATGAGCGGGGAATCCACACACCCGTGGTCATGATGACCGGCTACTCCACTATGGAGAATGCCGTCAAGAGCCTGGCATCGACTGGTGCTGTGGACTACATACCCAAACCGTTCACCGCAGATGAATTGCTCACCGTCATTAACCGTAGTCTCCGTTGCGGCAAACTCCTCGAGAAAGCTGAGTCGGCCAGCCTGCAGAGGGTTGGCTCCATGAGTTACGTACCCTGCCCTGCAAATTATTACGGACTCGGTTATGTCAGCTGGGTTTTAATGGAGGATGAGGGTATCGCGCGGATCGGAGTGAGCGACCTGTTCCTTAAGGCGGCGCGGGGTATCAAGCAGTTCGAGTTGTCATTGCCCGGTGAATCACTTGTGCAGGGCGTTCCTTGCGCCGTTGCGACATCCCCGGACGGATTGGAGCATGAAATCATGTGCCCGATGGGTGGCGAGATTCTTGAAGTCAATGAGCAGGCACAATCGAACCCTTCACTGGTCGAGAAGGACCCGTATTTCAGAGGCTGGTTGTACCGGATTCTACCGTCCAATCCAGCGGCCGATTTGCGCTGGTTGAGTTTATAAAGTCGCGAAATAGTATGCGCATTTTCACAATGCGTTGAAGGGTTTTACCGATGCTCAACAAATTGCTTGTCTGTATTCCAGGGCGCAACCTTCAGTAACAAAAGCAAGCCCGGAATCGCGACCAGGATACAGACGATGAAGAACGAGGTGTAACCTATCGCTTCGATAATAAAACCGGTTGATGCGTTCGCAAACGTTCTGGGTACGGCAACAAAACTCGTGAACAACGCAAACTGTGTTGCCGTGAAGGCCTTACTGGTCTCTCGTGCCATGTATGCGGTCAGGGCCACTGCACCCAATCCTACACCCAGATACTCGCCACTGACTACGATAAATAAACCCAGCGGATGATGACCCACCGTACTCAACCAGACAAAACCCAGGATAGTGAACATCTGTACAAAACCAAATATCCACAGCGCCCGGTTAATGGTCAATTTTAACATCGCGATACCGCCAATGATGCCACCGGCAATCACGGACCAGAGTGCGGCGACCTTGGCGATGGAACCGATCTCTGTTCGACTGAATCCCATATCGAGGTAAAACGGCGTCGCCAGTGCTGTCGCCATATTGTCACCGAGCTTGTACAAGAACATGAAAGCAAGTATGGCCAGACCTGCCATAAATCCATCGCGCGAAAAAAACTCGACAAATGGATCGACGACCGCCTGGCGTAAGGTGCCGGGAGCCAATGCATCATCGCTGACCTCCCTGATTAGCAGTGTCGTCGTAATGCCCACACCCATAAAAGCGGCGGTCACCCAATACACTGTTGACCAGGGCAAGTGATCAGACAGGATCAATGCCAGTGAACCAGGTACCAGTGAAGACAATCGATAGGCATTAACAAAAAGAGAGGTACCGGTCCCAAGCTCATCATCGGCCAGCAACTCACGCCGGTAGGCATCAATGACAATATCCTGGCTGGCACTGAAAAGAGAAATGACAAACACCGTGACGACAATCGCCTGCAGCGAGACAGAAGGATCAAAACGACCGAGCGCCGCGATCGAAAACAGCAGACCAACCTGGGTCAACAGCGCCCAACCCCTGCGTCTGCCGAGAAACGGCAGCTTGTAGCGATCCATTAAAGGAGACCAGGCAAACTTCCAGGTATAGGGAAGCGATACCAGCGCGAACAGACCAATGGTCGCCAGGTCTACCTCGTGACTGCGTAACCATGCCGGCACCAGTTGAAACAATACATAGAGTGGCATTCCCGAGGCAAAGCCAAGGAAAATACAGATCACCATCCTGCGATTCAGCAGGATATCCTGCCAGCGGCGGGTTTCAGTATTCAACTAACTGATTTCGTAGTCGTAATCGATGGTCAGCGGGGCATGATCGGAAAAGCGCTCTTCCTTATAGATCTCTGCCGTATGTGCCGTCACCGCCACAGCGGGTGTAGCGACATGGTAGTCAATACGCCACCCGGTGTTGTTGGCCCATGCCTGACCCCGGTTCGACCACCAGGTGTATTGGTGCTCACCGGTCTCTACCTGACGAAAAACATCAACCATGCCCACCGAACCAAATAATTCATCCATCCAGGCACGTTCTTCGGGCAGGAATCCTGAGTTCTTCTGGTTCGAACGCCAATTTTTGATATCAATTTTTTTATGGGCAATATTCCAGTCGCCACAGATGATGTACTCGCGACCTTCATTCACCATGGCCTTGAGTAAAGGCTGCAAATAATCCATGGTCTGATACTTGATCTGCTGACGTTCTTCCTTTGAAGACCCCGATTGCAGGTAAAGGGAAATGACACTCAAGTTTCCGAAATCGGCCCTGATCCAGCGACCTTCGCAATCCATCACATCCCAGCCGATGCCAAAATGCACTTTATCGGGCTTATGGGGGGTGTAGATTGCCACCCCGCTGTAGCCCTTTTTTTGCGCATCATGAAAATACCTGTGATAGCCATCCGGTGAGAATAGCGGGTCTGACAGTTGGTGCTCCTGGGCCTTGGTTTCCTGGATACACACAACATCCGGCTTCTGATTTTGCATCCATTCAAAAAAGCCTTTGCGGGCCGCTGCCCGGATGCCGTTGGTATTGACACTGATTATGCGCATGGGATGAATTCTTCTGTATTGATAAAAACACCGGCAGCATAACCGCCCTTGGTCATGATTGCAGCTAATTAGGGTGACATATTGCAGCTGCATATTGCAGCTGCATATTGCAGCTTTGGCTAAGCCGCGAGATACTCTCCGGATGCAAAACTATAAACAGGCATTTTTTGAGCTTGCCATGGCACAGGGTAATCTGAAGTTTGGCGAATTCACACTGAAATCCGGACGTGTGAGTCCTTATTTTTTCAACGCCGGCGGATTCGATGATGGCCGCAGCCTCGAGTTACTTTCTGAATGTTATGCACAAGCCATCATTGATTCAGGTCTTGAGTTCGATATGCTGTTCGGACCGGCCTACAAGGGCATTCCACTGGCTGCCGGCATTGCAATCATGCTGAATGCCAGTCACCAGCGAAACGTCCCGTTTGCCTATAACCGGAAGGAAGCCAAGGATCATGGCGAGGGTGGCACCCTGGTTGGTGCCGAACTCGAAGGACAGGTACTCATCACCGATGATGTGATTTCGGCAGGTACATCGGTGCGTGAGTCGATTAACTGGATTCAGCAAGCCGGAGCCAATGCCTGCGGTGTGGCGATCGCCCTCGATCGCGAGGAACGTGGTAGTGCTGCGAAATCCGCTGCTCAGGAAGTTGAAAGTGAGTTTGGCATACCCGTTATTGCCATTGCAGGCCTGGGCGATCTGATTGAATTTCTTGAAACACGGTCTGTTGCAGATATCGACATCAAGGCCATTCAGCGGTATCGTAATGACTATGGAATATAGCCCGCGCACAAGCTTCCTACCCCGGCCCTGGATAGTGGCAGTTCTTGTCACTGGAATACTAAGCCTTTCTGCCACGTCGGTCTCTGCTGAGACCTATCGCTGGAAAGATAAAGATGGAAAAGTACACTACGGTGTGACCATACCAGCGGAGTATGCGGAACAACCCTATGACATCCTGAATAGTGCGGGCATTGTGGTCGAACACGTCGAAGACACCTCTATTCCACAGGATGTTATCGAGGAAAAAAAGATCCTGGCAAGACAGCCGTTAATCTCGGAAGAAGTACGCCGGATCCAGTCCGACAAGCTATTGGTTATTCAATACGAGTCTGAGGAAGATATCATCAATGCGCTTGCATTGGAGATCGCCCAATTAGGATACGATTCAAGGTTAATTGATCAATCCTATGAAAGTACCAGTACATCCATCAGGAATCAGATCAGGCAAGCTGCTGACCAACAACGAGCAGGTCAGGAGATCAGCGCTGACCAGCAGAAAGAAATTGCCAGTCTCTATACCCGGCGTGCCAGGGATGGGAGAAGACGATCAGCAATACAACATAGAGAGAAAGACATCCGCGCGCGCTTCCAGGAAGACCTTGATCGGTATCGTTCCCTGACATCAGAAAACAGGAAAACTGATGAAGAGCAGGCAGATCAGGGTTAGTGTGGTTACACGACACTAGATTCTTTCTGATCCGAAGCCCCGAACACCCATGTTTACCCGCTGCCCACAATGTAAAATTGTTCACCCACTTAGCGCAGCACTGGTATCCCATGCCCGCGGCTTGGTGCAATGTGGGGAGTGCGGTAGAACTTTCAGCGCACTGAGTTTCCTTTTCGACAGCTGGCCGTCCGGTCAGGCCCATGGGCCCGCCCGGGGACCCAATGCAGCACCGCCCGTACTCCGGGTTACCAAAACAGCCGATGACAAGATCAGCACTCCTGAGAGTGATGAGCCTGAAGATGCTGAGAGCAAGCCAAAGCACCTGGCCTGGGGTCTGACAACAGCTCTGCTGGTTCTACTGACCACAGTCAACATCGCCTGGACCTTTCGTGAACCAATTCTCGAAAACCCAACAGTGAGCGGCTGGTTACAGGCTGAACCGGAAGGACTATTGAAAGATCCGCAACAGGTGCAACTTGTCAGTCGCGACATGCACACACATCCAACACGCTCCGGTATCCTGATATTAAGCCTCACCTTTGTGAACCTCGCGCAATACAGCCAGGCATTTCCGCAACTGGAAGTAACATTGCTGGATGCTGCAAACCAGCCGGTTGCACGACGGCGTCTCCAACCGGCAGACTATTTGCGCCCCGGAGCGGACATCAAGAGCGGTCTGGCGAAAGATGTATATCTGCCGGTTCTGCTAGAGCTCGGAGACCCCGGAGAACAGGCTGTCGGCTTTGAAATCCGGTTTCTATAAAGATTCTGCCGTAAAAGCAGGGGGAGGTATTCAGGCCGGCTAAAATCCGACCAATCTCACGGCCAATAAATGACGTTTTCGTGACAATTAACAAGCGTTCCAGCTACCAATTATGTTAGTGTCCATAGAAAATATCCATTCATCAGTAAACGACTACACAAAGACATCATGAACGCAGATTCAGACCACAATATCCCCCTCCGACAACACGTACAAAACACCGTCAGCAGATACCTTGAGGACATGGGCAATACCGCGCCTGAAAACCTGTACCAGATGCTGCTGGCCGAAATCGAACCGCCACTGATTGAAGAAATTCTGAAATGCACAGGTGGCAACCAATCACGGGCGGCGGATATGCTGGGGATTACCCGCAACACCCTGCGCACAAAGATGCGACGGTATTCGATTCAGGCACGATCAAGCAAAATTACCCGGCTACACCGGTGACCGGAGTCAGGCTTGGGTATCGCCCTGTGTTCATCACACTGAATTTTTAATTGACCAACCACCAAAAGCAGAGCACACATGTCATCACCTAACAAGTTCGCACTCATCAGCGTTTCAGATAAAGCCGGCCTGGTAGATTTTGCCCGGCGATTACTGGAACTCGGCTTCACCTTGCTAAGCACAGGTGGCACTCAAAAACTATTGGCTAAAGCCGGGCTAGCCGTAACCGGCGTCAGTGAATACACCGGTTTTTCAGAAATCATGGACGGACGTGTAAAAACCCTGCACCCGCGCATTCATGGCGGCATTCTCGGTCGCCAACAGGATGAAGATGTCATGCGGGCACAGGATATCCCACCCATTGACCTGGTCATCGTCAACCTGTATCCCTTTGAAGCAGTCACCGCAGATACGAGCTGTAGCCTTGAAAATGCGATTGAAAACATTGATATAGGTGGGCCAGCGATGGTAAGGGCAGCGGCTAAAAACCACGCACGCGTCTCGGTTGTCGTGGACCCGGGTGATTATGCCGAAGTCGCTGACGAATTGGCTTCCGATGGTGGTGTATCAGAAAACAAAAGATTCAAGCTGGCGACCAAGGCATTTGCCCATACCGCCCGTTACGATGGCCTGGTGTCCACCTACCTGAGTCGTAAATCCGGTCACGACGGGGAAACACGTGACTTGCCCGAATACATCACACCACAGTTTCAAAGCAAGCAGGCGTTACGCTACGGAGAGAACCCGCATCAATCAGCTGCTTTCTATGTTGAATCAGGTTCCAAACCAACAGGTATTGCCGCCGCTAAACAAATCCAGGGTAAGGAACTCTCCTATAACAACATCAACGATGCGGATGCCGCCCTGGAATGTGTCAATCAATTTGGCCAACAGCCGACCTGCGTCATCGTCAAACACGCCAATCCCTGTGGTGTCGCCATGGGCAGTAACAACGGCGAGGCCTATCTGAATGCATTTGCGACCGATCCGGTTTCGAGTTTCGGCGGTATCATTGCTTTCAATCAACTGGTGAACACTGAAGTCGCCACGGCCATCATTGACAAGCAATTCGTAGAAGTTGTCATCGCACCAGCGTTCAGCGATGGCGCCACTGAGCGATTTGCCAGCAAGCCCAATGTCCGTTTACTTCGGGCAAGTCCGAATGGTCCCGCCAGTATGGCAATGCACTATCAACGGGTATCCGGTGGATTGCTGGTACAGCAAAAGGATGCAGACAGGATCAGCAGAGAGGATTGTCGCTGTGTCACTGACCGGCAGCCAACAGAGCAGGAATGGCTGGACATGCTGTTTGCCTGGAAAGTTGCCCGCATGGCCAAATCCAATGCCATTGTCTACGCCGCCGGCGGCCGAACACTCGGAGTCGGTGCAGGGCAGATGAGCCGTGTAGATTCGGCCCGCATCGCACGCTGGAAAGCCGCTGATGCCGGCCTTGAGCTTGCGGGTCTCCTCCTTGCCCTGCCAGTTGAGCTTGACGGTGCGGTCGCTGTTGGGAGCCCACGACACGAGGCTCGCCCATGGGACGTACTCAGCAGGCACCTTGCCGGCCTCGCAGAGCAGGGACAGGACGCCGGCCAGGTACTCGCGCGCCGCGGCCTCGTAGTCGTGAGCGTGAGCGGAGATGAGCGACTCCCAGCGGCCTC
>CBDTVF010000030.1:0-13715 GCA_965363775.1 uncultured Gammaproteobacteria bacterium | reverse complement strand
GAGCCGACATGGATGTCCTTGTGGCGAGTCCTGACAGCAGGTACTTCCCCCCGGCCCACCGTTGAATCCGGCATCTTAAATTTTCTTGTATTTAACCCGCCTAGGATTCAAAGCATCATCACCAATACGGCGTTTCAAATCCTGTTCGTATTCTGAATAATTGCCTTCAAACCAGGTTACTTTGCTGTCGCCTTCAAAAGCCAGCATGTGTGTTGCAATGCGGTCAAGGAACCAGCGATCATGCGAGATAACCACCGCACATCCCGGGAATTCGAGCAGGGCTTCTTCGAGCGCACGCAAGGTGCCTACATCCAGGTCATTGGTGGGTTCGTCCAGTAGCAGTACGTTGCCGCCCGAACGTATCAGTTTTGCCAGGTGAACACGGTTTCTCTCACCACCAGACAGGTCTTTAACCTTTTTCTGCTGGTCGGACCCCTTGAAGTTGAAACGACTGACATAAGCACGTGATGGCATAGTGAACTGGCCGACACTGACGGTTTCCAAGCCATCGGATACTTCTTCCCAAACGGTCTTTTCACCATCCAGGCTATCGCGACTCTGGTCGACATATGCAAGTTCAACGGTAGGGCCGATGGTAATCTGACCACTATCCGGTTCTTCAACGCCTGTCAGCATCTTGAATAAGGTCGATTTGCCGGCACCGTTTCCGCCGATAACACCCACAATGCCACCCCGGGGCAGGTTGAAACTCAGGTCAGAGATGAGCAGTCTGTCACCAAATCCTTTGCTTACATTTTCAATTTCAATCACCTTGTCGCCCAGACGTGGACCCGGTGGAATGTATATTTCCCGTGTTTCATTCTGTTTTTGGTAGTCACGGCTATTGAGTTCTTCGAACCGTTGCAGCCTGGCCTTGCTCTTGGCCCGCCGGCCTTTCGGGTTTGAACGCACCCACTCAAGTTCATCGCGGATTGCCCGTTGATGGGCTTTCTCGCTGCGCTCCTCATGCGCAAGACGTTGATCTTTCTGGTCCAGCCAGGATGAATAATTGCCTTTCCACGGTATGCCGTAGCCGCGATCCAGTTCGAGTATCCACTCGGCGGCATTGTCGAGAAAATACCGGTCATGGGTGACCGCCACAACGGTGCCGGGGAATTCAGTCAGGAACCGCTCCAGCCACCCTACAGATTCTGCATCAAGATGGTTGGTCGGTTCGTCAAGCAGCAACATATCGGGACTGGCCAGCAATAGACGGCACAAGGCTACACGTCGTCTTTCACCACCAGACAGATGCGCAATCTTGTCTTCCCAGGGTGGAAGCCGTAAGGCATCAGCGGCTACCTCCAGCGTTCGTTCCAGTTCCCATCCATTGCCTGCCTCGATGGCATCTTGTAGCTCCGCCTGTTCCTGGAGTAGGGCATTCATCTCCTCATCATCCATGGGGTCCATGAATTTGAGGCTGATTTCGTCAAATTTCAACAACAGATCCCTGACTTCCGATACTCCTTGTTCTACTATTTCACGGACAGTGAGTTCATTATCCAGCTCTGGTTCCTGTGGCAAAAAACCGATACGGATACCAGGCTGAGGACGGGCCTCACCCTCATACTCCTTATCCACACCCGCCATGATGCGTAACACGGTCGACTTACCAGCACCGTTAAGTCCAAGTACGCCGATTTTGGCGCCAGGAAAGAAAGATAGCGAAATGTCCTTAATGATGGTGCGATTGGGCGGCACGGTCTTGCTCACTCCGATCATGGTATATATGTACTGAGCCATAGTTGTTTCCAATAATATTTGATGTAGAATTATCCTCCAAGACTAACATCAGAGCTATCAACAAACTTGTACAATTCTGGTGGTCCTTCAGTCGGTAAGTCATTCAGCTATGGTGTTTGAACTGGAATTCTAAGTAATGACAAAAAGGAAAATTTCAAAAGTAGGTAAACCATTTGTGACGGTTTGCACGCCTACTTATAACCGACGTACATTTCTTCCGGCTTTAATTCAATGCTTCGAGGAACAAACATATCCGAGAGAGCTAATGGAGTGGGTTGTTGTTGATGATGGGAGTGACGCGGTTGGCGATTTATTCGAAGGGATTGAAGGCGTTAAGTACTACTATTCAAAAGAGAGGATGAATTTGGGTTTCAAGAGGAACTTTATGAACAGTAAAGCGAGCGGGGAAATTATAGTTTATATGGATGACGATGATTATTATCCTCCTGATCGTGTGCTCCACGCTGTTTATAAATTATGCTCCAAGCCACACATTATGGTGGCTGGGAGTAGTAAAATGTTTATGTATGTTAAGGATATGGGGAAAATCTATCAATTGGGTCCATATGGTCCCAATCATGCTACCGCCGGGACTTTTGCTTTCAAAAAAGAACTATTGAAATTGACCTCTTTTTCTAATGAAGAAACTATTTCCGAAGAACGTCATTTTCTGAAAGGTTTTTCCATTCCAATGGTTCAACTTGAGGCTAAAAAAACTATTCTTGTATTTGCACATTCTCAGAATACCTTTGACAAGACACGGCTTTTGTATGGGCCTCGTGCAAAGTACACAAAAGAAACAAAATTTCTCCCATCTGTTTTTGTCAAGGATAAAGACCTGTGTGAGTTTTATGCCAATCAATAGAGATTCTCTTCAAGGCAAACAAATATAGTGATGTCATCCCGGCGCTAAGGACGGTGCGACTTTTGGGTTATTGAATTACAAATAAATGGTAGAATAATAGGTCACACCCTCACTCCTCCCAGTATAGGAAAAGACATGTTTGACGACAGTTTTGGCATTAAAGAATTCGATAGTGAACTGGCTGCAGCCATAGCCAGTGAAGAGCAGCGTCAGGAAGATCATATTGAACTGATCGCTTCAGAAAATTACGTCAGCCCAAGGGTAATGGAAGCCCAGGGGTCGGTACTGACTAACAAGTATGCTGAAGGTTATCCAGGTCGCCGTTATTACGGCGGTTGCGAATATGTTGATATAGCTGAAAAGCTCGCCCAGGACAGGGTCAAGAAGCTGTTCGGGGCTCACTATGCCAACGTGCAACCGCATTCAGGCTCACAGGCCAATGCTGCTGCTTATATGGCGCTGATGGAGACGGGAGACACCTTGATGGGTATGAATCTGCAGCATGGTGGTCACCTGACTCATGGTTCCAAGGTCAATTTCTCAGGACGTCTGTTCAATGCAGTGCCATATGGGATCGACCAGGAAACCGGTGCAATTGATTACGATGAAATGCAGCGTATTGCTGAAGAATGTAAACCACGTTTGCTGGTAGGTGGGTTTTCAGCCTATTCACGGGTTATGGATTGGGCCAGGATGCGTGAAATTGCTGATTCGGTCGGGGCCTATTTTCTTGTTGATATGGCACATGTTGCCGGACTGGTTGCGGCGGGTGTTTATCCCAGTCCGATGCCGCATGCTCATGTGGTGACCTCCACAACGCATAAGACCTTGCGTGGCCCGAGGGGTGGTATCATTCTTGCCCAGGAGAATGAGGCTATCGAAAAGAGACTGAATTCGCTGGTATTCCCCGGTACCCAGGGTGGTCCGTTGATGCACGTGATCGCAGCCAAGGCCGTGGCTTTCAAGGAAGCATTGGAACCTGGTTTTGTTGATTACCAGAAGCAGGTTGTGGTCAACGCCAAGGCAATGGCTAAAGTTATGATGGATCGCGGTTATCGCATTGTTTGCGGTGGCACCGATAACCACCTGTTCCTGGTTGATCTGATTGGCCGTGAATACACCGGTAAGGATGCAGAGGAAGCCCTCGGTCGGGCGTCTATTACGGTTAACAAGAATACGGTGCCTGGCGAACCGCGCTCACCTTTTGTGACCAGTGGTTTGCGTCTGGGAACACCGGCAGTGACAACACGTGGGTTTGATGAAAATGACTGCTCGAACCTGGCAGGTATTATCTGCGATGTGCTTGACCATGTGGGTGATCCGGTTGTTGAGAAGACAGCCTGTGAAGCCGCGACGGCCTTGTGTAACCAGCATCCGGTCTACCCGCGCTAACAAGATATATGTGGTGTCCGTTCTGTAATAATGATGACACCCGGGTGGTGGACTCCCGGGTCACCGGCGATGGCATGCAGATCCGTCGCAGACGCGAGTGTGTCACCTGTGCCTCGCGCTTCAATACCTATGAAAAACCCGAGTTGATTGCACCCAGGATTATCAAGGCAGGTGGGATTCGTGAGGATTTTTCTGAAGATAAATTGCGTAACGGCATGCTGCGGGCACTGGAAAAAAGACCGGTTGAAACCCGTGAGGTCGAACGTTCCATACGTACGCTGCTGAAGGAAATCCGCAGTGTTGAAGAAGCGGAAATACCCAGTAGCCTGATAGGTGAATGGGTCATGCGTGAACTAAGCCAACTGGATCAGGTTGCTTACGTGCGGTTTGCTTCGGTTTACCGACGTTTTGAAGATGTTCAGGCTTTTCGTGACGAAATTGAACTGCTGGAAAAAGAGAACCCGGGTAGTCAGGACCAAAGGCAGATTTCCCTGTTGCATCTGCGCGCCAGGGATAAGAAACGATAGTGCTCCTTCCGCAGCCTGAGCCTGTATATGTTGCATCGATGGAGCACAGGTAAATGAGCTTTGATGCTTTCGATCAACAGTGTATGACCCGGGCATTAATGCTGGCTCGCAAGGGTCTGAATACAACCCATCCTAACCCGCGTGTCGGTTGTATCATCAGTTGCAACGGCGAGGTAGTTGGCAGTGGTTGGCACCGGGAGGCCGGCAGTGCCCATGCGGAAATCAACGCCTTGCGTGAAGCCGGAGACAGGGCAGCAGGCGCAACGGCCTACGTAACACTCGAGCCCTGCAGTCATACGGGCCGCACACCTCCCTGTGTTGATGCCTTGCTCAAAGCGGGAATTAGCCGGGTGGTTTTTGCAATTGAGGATCCCAACCCCTGTGTCAATGGAAGCCAGCGTTTGCGTGAGGCTGGTGTGGTAGTGCAAAGCGGATTGATGGCGGCGCAGGCTGAACAGCTCAATTGTGGGTTCCTGAAACGCATGCGTCACGGGCGTCCGTGGATACGGGTCAAGTTCGCCCAGAGCATCGATGGTCATATTGCATTGGGCAACGGCAGCAGCCAGTGGATTAGCGGGTCGGCAGCACGGCTGGATGTACAAAAATGGCGCGCCAGGTCAGATGCAATTCTGACCGGGATCGGTACCGTGTTGACAGATGACCCATCCCTGAATGTGCGCAACTGTGAAGTTCTCAAGCAACCGGCACGCATTATCGTCGACAGCCACTGGCGTACACCGGCTGATGCGAAGCTATTAAACCTGCCCGGCAGTGTGATCATTGCCGGTCTGAATGAAAACCCCGTACCGGAAGCTCTCGGAAAAACGAACGCAGAGTGCATGACTTTACCATCGCGTGACAAGCGCGTGGATATGGAAGCAGTGCTGATTGAACTCGGGGCACGGGGTTTCAACGAAGTCCAGGTTGAAGCCGGTGCAATTCTGTGCGGTACATTGATTCAACAAGGCCTGGTTGACGAACTACTCATTTACCAGGCACCTATTATTCTGGGTGGCGATGCTGTCAGTCCTTTTGCAATACCACGACTTGATAATATGGAAGATCGCGTCCATTTGGAATGGATAGAGTCAAGACGTATCGGTAAGGACATGCGTTTGCGGTTCAGACCGGTTAATGAGGGATAAATGCTCGCAGGCATTTCAGATTAAGTGAATTTACCCATGATCAGATTAGAGGTTTCTCAATAATGTTTACAGGAATCGTTGCAGCCACCGGAGAAATGAAATCCCGTGTATCCTACGATGGTGATTTACGCATCCGCTTTGATGTGCCGCCGGTCATGATGGAGGGTTGCAAAATGGGTGACAGCATCAGTGTCTCAGGTGTTTGTTTGACCATGCTCGAGCCTGATGAAACAGGTTTCAGTGCGGATGTGTCAGTTGAGACCCTGGATAAAACCAGCCTGGGTAAGCGGCAACAGGGTGACAGTGTCAACCTGGAGTTGGCGATGCGGGTCTCGGACCGGCTTGGCGGTCACATGGTTTCCGGTCATGTTGACGGTTTGGCCAGATTGCTGTCGCGGGTTGGAGATGCCCGATCTGAGCGCTTTGTATTTGAAACCGAGCGGAAGCTGGCCCGGTACATCGCACCAAAAGGGTCAGCCTGCCTGGATGGAGTCAGTCTGACAGTTAACGAAGTCGACGATAACCATTTTTCCATATGTATCATTCCGCACACCCTGGAGGTAACAACGCTGGGTGTGCTTGCGGTCGGGGAAGAGGTTAACCTGGAAGTCGACCTGATCGCCCGCTACCTGGATCGTCTGAATCAATACGGTCATGCAGATAACAACGGCACATAGGACAGTAAAACACTATGAAACTTAATACCATTCCAGAACTCATTGAGGACATACGTGCCGGTAAGATGATTGTTCTGATAGATGATGAGGAAAGGGAGAATGAAGGCGACCTGGTGATGGCAGCGTCCATGGTCAGACCCGAGGACATCAATTTCATGGCTCACCACGGTCGTGGTCTGATCTGTATGCCGATCACGCGTGAACGATGCGAACAGTTAAACCTGTTGTTGATGGTCAACAAGAATGAAGCCAGGTTTGCTACCAATTTCACCGTTTCGATAGAAGCTGCGGAAGGTGTCAGCACAGGCATTTCCGCCTATGACAGGGCACACACTATACGCACGGCTGCCCGTCCGGATGCGGGTCCGGCAAATATTTCCCAACCGGGACATGTTTTTCCACTAATGGCACAGCCAGGCGGAGTGCTGACACGTGCCGGTCATACCGAGGCTGGCGTAGACCTGGCGATGTTATCCGGCCTTGAGCCGGCTGCAGTTTTGGTAGAAATACTGAATGAAGATGGCACTATGGCAAGACGCCAGCAACTGGAGACCTATGCACAAAAGCATGGTCTTAAGATTGGCACGATTGCCGAATTGATTCGCTACCGAATGGAGACGGAACACTCGGTTGAATGTCTGTCCAGCCATGATGTTGATACTGATTTTGGCCCCTTCCGGCTTTTGACTTATCGCGATAGCATCAATGATCATGTTCACCTTGCCTTGCTCAAGGGTGAGGTTGACCCGGCTGAGCCTATGCTGGTCAGGGTGCATGTGCAAAACCCACTCAGCGATGTGCTGGGTATCAAACGTGATGATTTCGGTTTGCCACTCAGGTTGGCAATGGCGGAGATTGAGCGTGAAGGCACCGGTCTGGTGTTAGTGCTTGGTGGGCATGAGGGTGATGATGAACTGTTACGGCGCATTCAGAAACAGCCGGAACCCAGCGTACTCAAAAGTGGTGACAGCCGGCAATCCAGTGAGCTGCGGACCTATGGTATCGGTGCCCAGATTATCGTTGATATCGGGATAAGGAGAATGCGGGTTCTGAGCGCGCCTAAACGTATGACCGGTCTTGCTGGCTTTGGCCTTGAGGTGGTTGAGTATGTTGAAAGTGAACATAGCGCCGAAGCGCCTGACGAGGAGTAGCTGATATGAATGAGTTTCCCCTGGAAATACCCACTCGCGAGTGCCGCATCGCCATCGTCGCAAGTGAGTTCAATCACTTCATCGTACAGCAATTGGTGGATGGCGCGCTTGATGCGCTGAACAGAAATAGTATTTCCGAAAAAAATATAAGCTTGACCTGGGTGCCGGGAGCATTTGAACTACCGCTGGCGGCGGATGTACTGGCCGCTGCCGGACACCATGATGCCGTGATTGCATTGGGTGCAGTCATCCGTGGTGGTACACCGCATTTTGATTATGTTGCCGGCGAATGCAGTCGGGGGCTCGCCCAGGTTGCCCTCAAACATGAGTTGCCGGTTATTTTTGGCGTATTGACCACGGATGATGTTGACCAGGCACTTGAACGTGCCGGATCAGGTGCCGGTAACAAGGGTTTTGATACCGCAATTGCTGCCTTGCAGATGATTTCCGTGTTGGATCGTATTCATGCCGAATAAAACGGAAAACAGATTTGAAAGCCGTCGTCGTGCCCGTCGTCGCGCCCTGCAGGCTTTATACCAGTGGCACCTGACAGGACAGGAAGTGGGTGAAATACTCGATCAGTTTCAGGAAGAGCAGGACTTCAGCAATGTTGACACCGAGTTGTTTGCAACCCTGGTCAGAAAGGTCAGCAAGGACCAGGCGGACATTGATGAGAAAATCCAGCCGTTTCTCGACCGCCCGGTGGCGCAACTGGATGTCATCGAACACGTTATTCTGAGTATTGGTGCCTACGAACTGTTGAACAGCATGGAAGTTCCCCACCAGGTGGTCATTGATGAAGCCATCAACCTGGCGAAACAGTTTGGTGCCGAACAGGGCCATAGCTTTGTCAACGGTGTGCTCGACAATGCTGCAAAACAATGGCGGGATCCTGCCTCATTTTCACCATTTGTTTCGGTTTGATGGTCGGTTTGATGGTATGAAGGAGTTTCAGCTGATTCGAAAGATTCAGCGGGAGACAGCCGTTTCCTTTTCCTCGGACTGTGATCACGGGGTCAGACTGGGTATCGGTGATGATGCCGCAGTTCTTGAGGTTCCGACCGGTCAACACCTGGTTGCTGCAACAGACACGCTGAATGCCGGGGTCCACTTCCCGGTGGATACTTCAGCCTTTGATATTGCCTACAAATGTCTGGCTGTCAATTTGAGCGATCTGGCGGCCATGGGTGCGACCCCCCGCTGGGCTTTGCTTTCGTTGTCATTGCCCCAGGCCAATGCTGCATGGATACAGTCTTTTGCTGCCGGTTTCAAATCACTGGCCGAGGTGTATGGCATCTCACTGGTGGGTGGTGATACGACCAGCGGGCCGTTATCGGTGAGCCTGACTGCCCTGGGTTATATTGAGCCCGGCAAACAATTAACACGCAGTGGTGCAAAACCAGGTGACCTGATTGTCGTATCCGGTACGCTTGGCGGTGCCGCCCGGGTTCTGGATTTGTTGGAAGCAGAGAAATCTGCAACCGAACGGCATCTGCTCGATCGTCCACAGCCACGGGTCAGTTTGGGACAGGCATTGAAGGCTCATGCAAACGCATGTATCGATGTGTCTGATGGTCTGCTGGCAGATCTGAGCCACATGCTCAAAGCGTCAGATTGTGGTGCCAGTCTTGAAATCGAAGACTTGCCATACGATGACTCTCTCGCCGGGCTTGAGGATGGGTTGAGATGGAATTACCAGTTGTCGGGTGGTGACGATTACGAATTGTTGTTTACACTTCCACCTGAGCACAGTGAGTTACTGGCGACCTGGGGTCAGCAGTTGGATATCGGCTTGACCGTCATTGGTGAAATAGAGGGTGATACTGGCATCACGTGTTTGAAGAAGGATGGGACGGTATATGAACCTCAAAGTGCGGGCTTTGAACACTTCCGGCAGAAGTCATGAATTCAACCGATAAAGAAGAATTGAAGCTGGACAGACTGAAATTGAAGAAAGTCGCGCTGGGTTCACCATCCGGTTTTCTGGCTTTTGGTTTTGGTTCAGGCTTGTCTCCTTTTGCACCAGGTACCATGGGCACACTGGTTGCGGTTCCTTTTATTTTTGCACTAAAGGCGCTGGGTGAACCCGGATTCTGGATAGCACTGTTATTGCTGTTTTTGCTCGGGGTTGTTTTGTGTGAGCAAGTCAGTCGTAAACTGGGCGTGCATGATCATGGCGGAATTGTCTGGGATGAAATGATTGGCTACTGGTTGTCTGCAGCCTTTATTCCATTGCAATGGCATTGGTTGCTGGCCGCTTTTTTATTGTTTCGTTTTTTTGACATCGTCAAACCGTGGCCAATCCGTCAGATTGACAGCAAAGTCGGCGGTGGTTTTGGCATTATGATTGACGACGTGGTTGCCGCATTATTCACCATGGCTATATTGGCCGTTCTGCAAAACATCTGGTGACGTGTCAGTCCGTGTAGTCAAAAATCTTAACGACTTTTCCTACACCGCCAATATTGCGCACAATTTCTACTACCGCTTCGCCTTCCTCGCGAGTAACCATTCCCATCAGGTAGACCGTGTTTTGTGAACTGGTGATCTTGATTCTTGATGCGTCAAAGCCCGGTATAGGGTTCTTTGTAAACAGCGCAGAGCTCACCTTACTGGTGAGCCATGAATTATCCAGTTTGTCACCGAAATCAGCTTCTTCGCCAACCTTGAGATCATTTACGACACGTTCTGTTAACCGGGGTTTTTCAGCCAGTTCCGTGGCCAGGGTCTTATTCTCTTCAGAAACCGTTTCTCCCGCCAGCAACACGACACCCTGGTGAACTTCTACCTTGATATGATCGTCCTCACTAAAACTGGGGTTGGAGTTGATGCTTTTGCTGACGGCGCGTTGTAACGACTGATCGTTGAGTACGGTCCCGGTTGTGCGTCGTGGTGTACCGCTACACGCAGCCATGCTCAGTATGGATGCCATCAACACGGCAAAAATTATTTTTGAAGTCATACGTTTGTGAATCCCTATGCTATGGTTGAATAAAAGGCGCTCTCGATCCAGTCAATTCCCTGATCGCCTTTTTGCGGGTCAATCGATATTACGTCAAATCGACAAATCTGTTCGGCTCTGTGCGGGTTTTTTGCCAGGTACCAGGCTGCAGTACGTGAGATTCGGCCTTGTTTGTGAAAAGTGACCGCATCTGCTCCACTACCATGTTGGTTGCTTTTTCGATATTTCACTTCGACAAAAACAACCGTCTTTTCATCTTCCATGACCAGGTCAATTTCACCAAACCGGCTGGAGAAATTTCTTTGCAGTAACTTGAGACCACGGGCGCGCAAAAAAGATTCAGCGGTCTTCTCCCACTGTGCACCCGATTGCCGACTATTCAAAATGGGGTACTGGCTCAGTGGGTTTCTGGCCATTGATAGGGGACTGGCCGACCGGCAATGAATTGCGCCCATGCCGGTTGTCTGAGTAGATGACCGTTTTCCTCCAAACGCAGGTCCCCGACATCGCCCGGAAACCACAGGTCGGGGTCTTTTTGCATCAATGGCAGCCATGGCAATAAACGCCAGGCGTCCTGGCCGAGTGCGTACAGGTTTCCATACGCACCACCACGGATGCTTTTCAGTGCCGGTTTGATGGTGCCGACTGCCTGCAATTGCCACCGGGTAGCAGGGAAAACGATACCATTCAAATCTCGATCAGATGACCGTTCCGCTCTGCCGCTAAAAACACGACCTATGGTGTACACGGGTACGTCACCGGCATCGTGAAAGCGTAACAGGGGTTTAAGTTCCCTGCCTTGAACAGGGTTGGCCACCAGGAAAATAAAGTCAAAGTCTTCACGGCGGCTGGGCTCAAAATTTAATGGAACGCCAATCCGGGACTGCAGATTCTTCTTGCGTTGTGTGCTTTCGTCTATCTTCAGCAGTTGGGTCAACATTGCACTGTGGTCACTGGTATTTTTACCAAATCGTGCAATGGCAGGGATACTGCCACCACCGGTTTCAAAAGCGCTGGAAAATGCAGTCTCAATACGTGTGCCCCAGGCGCTGTCCGGAACCATCACGATGGCATGTTTCTGACCTTGTGCCAACGCGTTGGCGGCAACGGTTGCGGCTTCTTCAGTTTGCGATAGTGACAAGCTGTTGACGATGTTGGATTCGTCACCCGGGACAAAAGTAGTGCCGCTAGCCTGGTTGAGCAACAAAATCGGCACGTTCTGAGCATGGCTCAGATTGGTTTTTTGGCTGGTTTCCTGGCTGGTCTCCTGGCCTGACTCCTGCGTCACGGACCAGAATCCCGACGGGTTCTCCGTCCCGGCCTCTCCCATCCTGACCAGGTTGGCGAGGGCAAGGGTGGATTCCATACGCAGCGGGCCAACAATTTGTGTAGCACCCTCTGCTTTTGCTTGCTGGTAGGCGGCGACAGCCGATTCACTGTTTTCCCCGCTGGGATAAAACCGTATGACAGAATCACCCGGTTGTTCAAAGTAGGCGCTCAAAATACCATCCCGAATGGCTTTGGCGGCTGCGGCCAAACTACCCTCAACGGGTAACAGCACGGCAACCTGGGAAGGCATCGAAAACAGGGCGCGGTAGCTGGAAACCAATTCAGGAAAATTGTCCCGGGTGATGGCATGTCCGTAGTGGTAATTGGCCCAGTTTTGCGCGACAGGAGAAACCGTGCTTGCGCTGATCATCAATGTGCGTATCAGCAGTGACAACTCAAGCCACTCGGTGAATTCCGGATCCTGTGTCTGGCCATCAATCATGGCCGTGAGCTGACTGGAAGATACAGACTCAAGAGAACGTAAGATTTCCAACGCCAGGTCTGGCTGGTAGCCGGACCAGCTTTTAGATAGCACGATGACCTCTTCCAGGCTGCGCGCAGATGGATCCGTTGCTATCCGGTCCTGAAGATCCTGAAGCTCGCTGTCAGTTTCCGTTGGGAGGGACAGGCCAGGATCTGGTTCAACGACTGGTGCGGGACCAGTTGTGCCGCATGCGCCAAGCATCATCAAGATGACAACAGACAATAGGATTGGGTAAAGACGTAAGCTCATAGGATTTTTACAAAGTTAATCGCTTCAGAATGATAACCTATATAAAGTTGACACTACACTAACACTTCTGGGAACGTCTTTATGTCGCAAGCCGGCTTATATGTTGTAGCAACACCTATCGGAAACCTCGAGGATATTTCCTATCGAGCTGTCAGGATTTTGACGGAAGCTGACCTGGTCGCTGCTGAAGATACACGTCACTCGCGGGTGTTGCTTTCCCATTACAACATAAGTACCCCAATGCAGGCAGTGCACGAACATAATGAAGCACAAGTTACAGGTCAAATCCTGGAACGAATTACAAACGGGGAGGCCATCGCGCTGATTTCCGATGCAGGAACACCATTGATTTCTGACCCCGGTTACCGCCTGGTACAAGCGGCACGTGAAGCGAATTTGCCTGTCCATGCGGTTCCCGGCGCAAGTGCGGTTACAGCGGCACTGTCAGTTGCGGGTCTGCCTCCAGACCGTTTTGCCTTTGAAGGATTCTTGCCGAGCAAAACTTCTGCGAGGAGAAAAAAGCTGGAGTCGCTTGGACGTGAAACCCGGACCCTGGTGTTTTTTGAATCCAGTCATCGTATCGAAGGCTCGATTGAAGACATGTCTAAAGCGTTTGGTGAGCAACGTCTGGCTGCTGTGTGCAGGGAGTTGACGAAAAAATTTGAAACCGTCCTGAGAGCTCCCCTGGCGGAGATCAGTAAACAAATGGCGCAGGATAAAAACCAGACCAGGGGTGAATTTGTGGTGGCTGTTGATGGCTTTGAAGGCAGTGAAGATGAGGCGATGTCCAACGCGCACATCATGGCAACAGCATTGTTGGAGTTTTTGCCCGCTTCCCAGGCAGCGCGGGTAGCAGCCAAACTCAACGACGTGCCACGAAGAAAAGTCTACCAGATGCTGGGTACGTAATTCATCACGCACGGTTACGGACCAATACTCATTGCGCTTGGTTTCGAACCAATTCGTGCCGTAGGGTGGGTAACTTGTTACCCACGGTTTTAAACCAATAATCATTACACTCGGTTTCGAACCAATTTGTACCGTCGGGTGCGTAAATGTTACGCACGAGGTGTTAAATCTTGTTACATACTTTTTATTGACTTTGACTCGTGGGTAACAAGTTACCCACCCTACTATCATTGCAACTGCCAGTAGTGGACAATGGCTGCGGGAGTCGGCCAGGCAATCGCG
>CBDTVF010000029.1:0-13730 GCA_965363775.1 uncultured Gammaproteobacteria bacterium | reverse complement strand
TGGCCGGATGGGTGTCGTTCAATTGAAAACAGAACTTGTCGGCAAACTGGCTGAAGTCATTTCCGTTCTTTCTTTGCCATTCCTGCAGTATGTCCTGCAAACTGGCCGAGGCCAGAAAATATTGCTGACGCAGTCGCAATTCCCGTCCGTTTTCTGTCTCCGCATTCGGGTACAGCACCATGGTGATGTTGGCGGCTTCATTCTGGGCCGCTACTGCATCTGTGTAACTGCCGGCATTGAATTCTTCGAGGTCAAACTGGTCAGTGGCTTCAGCCGACCACAAACGCAGGGTATTGACCACTTCATTTTTATAGCCAGGGATCGGTATATCGTAAGGGATAGCCAATACGTCGTGTGTATCAGTCCAATCGACATGATCTTTGCCGAGCGAATCCCGAAAACGTGTTACACGTCCGCCAAATTTGATCGTCTGCGCACGCTCAATTCGCTCGATTTCCCAGGGATAGCCATCTCTCAACCAGGAATCAGGCTCTTCCACCTGGTAACCGTTTTCAAGACGCTGATGAAACATGCCAAAACGGTAACGGATCCCATAGCCTGTAACCGGCAAGGCCAGGGTGGCACAACTGTCGAGAAAACAAGCAGCCAACCGTCCAAGACCACCGTTGCCCAAACCAGCATCTTGCTCTTGCTCATGTACTTCTTCCAGTTCCACACCCAACCGGTGCAGGGCTTCTTCGGCCTGCTCCGTGATACCTAGGCTCAAAAGCGCATTTCTTAACAAACGACCCATCAGAAATTCCAGCGACAGGTAACAGGCACGTTTACCGCCGCTGCGTTCCTGGTTTGTCCTGGTCTCAATCCATCGTTCAGTCAAGCGGTCGCGGGTTGCATGAACCAGGGCCTGATAGAGAAAATGTTCATGCGTACGAAAGGTACGTCTGCCCAACATCCTCCTGTGGTAATGGATGGAGTCGGAAAGTATGGAGTCTGCATCCAGTCCAAGTGGAGGCAGGTTCAACAATTCCACATCACCCAGACTGTCGGTTTCTGGCCTATCTATCATTCTGTTATTCTCCATCTACCCCGTCAGCGGGGTTTTTATTTTTAACATCAGTGTTGCCAATGGCGGCAAGTCTATTTGCAGTGAGTGCTGACGGCCATGCGCTCCAATATTTTCTGTATGGATATCCGCATGCAATCCGACACCGCTGCCACCATATTTTTCTGAATCGGTATTGAGTAACTCGGTGTAAAGACCTTCCTGCGGTACACCAATCCGGTAACCGGCGCGGACCAGTGGTGTGAAATTACTCACACAGATCACAAAACCACCATCAGAGGCATGCCGTAACCAGCAAAAGACACTGCTATCGGCGTCCTGCCAGTCTATCCATTCAAAACCCTTACCGCTGAAATCCAGTTCATGTAATGCCCTCGTTTCCCGATAGACCTTGTTAAGGTCCCGTACCAGGGTCTGAACACCTTTATGCCGCGGTTGTTCCAATAAGTGCCAGTCAAGAGATTGATCATGATTCCATTCGCTCTCCTGGGCGATTTCTGCACCCATAAACAGCAATTTCTTACCCGGGTGCCCAAACATGAATCCATAATAAGCACGCAGGTTGGCAAAACGTTGCCAGTCATCACCCGGCATACGTCCGAGTAATGACCGCTTACCGTGTACAACTTCGTCGTGCGACAAAGGCAGGACAAAATTTTCATCAAAAGCATATACCAGACCAAAGGTCATCTTGTCGTGATGATACTTGCGGTGTACCGGGTCTTCGCTCATGTACGACAAGGTGTCGTTCATCCAGCCCATATTCCACTTGTAAGTAAAGCCAAGCCCACCGGCACTGGTAGGACGTGAGACACCCGGCCAGGCGGTGGATTCTTCCGCGTAGCTGGTGGCTTTGTGGGTATGAATAATTTCATTCAGTTGACGCACAAACTCGACCGCTTCAAGGTGCTCATTGCCACCAAACTCGTTGGGGACCCACTCGTCCTCCTTACGGGAATAATCCAGGTAGAGCATCGAGGCCACGGCATCCACACGCAGGGCATCAATATGAAACTCATCAATCCAATACAACGCACTGCCGACCAGGTAGTTAATCACCTCGCGACGGCCATAGTTGAAAATTAATGTACCCCAGTCGCTGTGTTCGCCTTTTCGGGGGTCTTCATGCTCGTACAGCGCAGTACCATCAAAACGGCGAAGACCGTGCTCATCCTTGGGGAAATGGGCAGGCACCCAATCCATGATGACACCGATACCGGCCTGGTGAAGCTTGTCTACAAGAAAACGGAAATCATCCGGCGTGCCAAAGCGTTGTGTCGGTGCAAACATCCCGATGGGCTGATAACCCCATGAGCCATCGAAAGGATGTTCGGTAACTGGTAATAGCTCCACGTGAGTAAAATTCATATCCTGCACATAGGCTACCAGTTTCTTCGCCAGGTCACGGTAGCTCAGGAAATCATTGTTATCGCCGGCACGTTGCCATGACCCGAGGTGCACCTCGTAAATACTGATGGCCTGATCCATTTTTGGAGTGTCTGGTTGACCCGCAACCCACTCATTGTCCCGCCAGCGGTAGCGGCTTTTGTAAACCACTGAAGCGTTACCGGGTGGCGCCTCATGAAACTGTCCCAGGGGGTCGGACTTGAACGGCAGAAGTTCACCCTGCTTATCCAGTAATTCAAATTTATACTGGGTACCGTGTTTTACACCGGGTATGAAAATTTCCCACAAGCCATTACCTGGATGCAGTCGCATTACATGTACCCGGCCATCCCAGTCATTGAATTCGCCAATTACACTGACCCTTGAAGCATTGGGTGCCCAGATTGAGAAAAATGTACCACTCACACCTGACAGCCTGGTTGGATGTGCACCCAGTTTTCGGAAAATATCCCGGTGTGAACCCTGGCCCATCAGGTAAAGATCCAGATCACCCAGGACGGAAGGGAAACGATAAGCATCCTCAATTTCCCAGCTGTCACCATTTGCGTGAGTAAGACGCAGTCGGTAACGACGTTTTCGCGCAGGCATTTCAGCCTCAAAAATTCCCGCCGGATGTACCTTTTGCATTGGCAAAGCGGTGTCGACGCCGTCTACCAGCAAGCCCACCGATTCTGCGTTGGGCTGAAAGGTCCGGACAATACGTAAGCCGCCTTCCTGGTGAACCCCAAAAAGGGAGAAGGGGTTACCGTAACGACCGCCGGCCAGGGCATTGAGTGTCGCTTTATTTAAGCTGGTTCTCATCATAGAGCGTTTCCAGGTAGGTAGTGGCTGCATCAGGCCAGCTGAATCGCTGGTTTGCTGCATTAGAGCATATTTCTTGCCACCGTGATGGGTGTTCCTGTTTGATGGTAATTGCCCGTTGAACACAGCTGACGAAGTTCTCCGCCTGTTCTTCGGGAGAGCTACCACTAAATACAAACCCGGTGACTTCGTCATTCACTGTGTCTTTCAGACCGCCAACAGCATGAACAGCACAGGGTTGACCGGCACGCATGGCCAGCATCTGACTGATGCCGCAGGGTTCAAAACTACTTGGCATCAGGAACAGGTCACCGATTGAATAAAGTGGACCGGATAAGGAATCCACATAACCACGCAAATACAAAAAATTGTTACAGGAGTGGGCTATTTCAGCAAAACGGTCTTCAAATCCCTTTTCGCCACTTCCGAGCATGACAAAAAGAGAATCAGGACCCAATTCCGACAATATGGCCTCGAGTGCGGATGCATGACCGTCAACTGGCTCAAGAAACAGAGGTACTTTCTGGTCTACAACCCTACCGATCGACAACAACAGGTTGCGCGGTCGTTTATCCTGCCAGTGTTCAAACCATGTTTCCGCTGGCTGACTGGCATTCATGATTTCCGGTTGCCTGGCAATAAGTTGCAGCAATCCTTTCCAATCCGGTGCCGGCTCAGATTCTTCCGGGTACATACAACCATTGATTATCCCGCTCAACCTTCCCTCGGAATATGCCCTGACAAACTCTGCCTCCAGACCCTCACCGCCACTGAACCCTCTTGATGGATCATTGGGCTGTTGAATTTCCATGGCGTAGTTCGGCGAAACGGTATTAATCGCATCTGCCAAACGGATGGCTGCGACCATGAAATTTACACAGTCTGCGTATCTTGGATCCCGCAGAGCATCCTCATGCTGAATCAAATCAGGAAACCAGTATTCAAGCGAAGACGGGTGACCCTTAAATGGTCTTATGCCCTGATAGGCGAGATTATGGATGGTAAATACCATCCATACTTTCCTGAGTGGGGCATCCGGGGCACCGAACTGCCGTAACGCGGGAATCAAGCCCGTGTGCCAGTCATTCAAATGAAGAACATCCGGCGGCGTTTCGCTGCAATTGACCCAGGCAGCCACAGCTGCATTGAAAAAAGCGAACTTGGCGGAATCAATTGCAAACGGGTTTCCAGGTGGATCACTCACATAGATTTGTCCGGGCCCTGCGGGTGACAACAAACGATGTTCGATCACAAAATGGGTTACCGGGCTGTCAGCAACCGGTACCGCATAGACATATGCAACATACGAGCGACGTGCAAACCTGACCCTGACTTTCTGAAAAAGGCTGGCACCCGGCAATTTATGAAACATACCGTAAGAAGGTGTAATTACAGAAACATTGAGACCCAGCCCGGCCAGGGCTATGGGAAGGTCACGTACTACATCACCAACACCGCCCACCTTTCCTTTGGGCAAGGCATCATTCTCCGCAGCTACCAGCCAGATCTTTTTCATTCAGGTTCGATTCCCGGCTAACGCGTAATATGCAATTTCTGATCGAGCATGTCGGGAGTGACCAGCACGTGTCCACCCTCGGTAACACGAAAACCCCGGGCCCGGTCAGCATCGTGATCAACACCTATTTGTGTGCCTTCCGGAATGATTGAACCACGGTCTATGATGGCTCCACGTATGACACAACCGTCATGGATTTCGCATTCGGGCAGGATCAGCGAGTCGACGATGTCACAATGAGAATGTATTTTACAATTGGAAAAAATCAGTGACCTCCTGACTTTTGCACCCGAGATAATACAACCACCGGCAATCATGGACTCAACTGCCATACCGACCCTGTCTGGGTTGTCAAAAACGAATTTGGCGGGTGGTGTCTGCAATTGTTGAGTCAGAATGGGCCAGTCCTTATCGTACAGATCGAGTTGCGGTAATACAGAAATCAATTCCATATTGGCTTCCCAATAGGCATCCAGGGTACCCACGTCCCGCCAGTACGCCTGTTTTTGGGTTTTCGGGTCACGGAACGGGAATGCATATACATGATAGTTATCAATAATTGACGGAATGATGTTCTTTCCAAAGTCATGATCAGACCCTGGCGTATCAGCATCCCTGATCAGCTGCTCATACATAAAATCTGAATTGAAAATATAGTTACCCATTGATGCAAGACAGAGGCCTGGTTTACCTGGAATAGGTGCAGGATGTTCGGGCTTTTCGTTGAAATCAACCACCCGCCCTGCTTCGTCAACGGTCATAACACCAAACTGTCCAGCGGCCTCTTCAATTGGCACCTCCATGCAGCTAACCGTCATATCTGCATTGTGCTCTGCATGGAAAGCCAGGAAAGTACCATAGTCCATCTTATAAACATGGTCGCCCGAAAGAATCAGAACATATCTGGGTTGATGTGTCCGGATGATGTCGAGGTTCTGGAAAACTGCATCGGCCGTACCCAGATACCAGTCGGCACCCGTACGTTGTGAAGCTGGCCAAATCTCGACGAATTCGCGGTCGGACGACTGGAAACCCGTCCAGCCATGTACCAGGTGACGGATCAGCGAATGCGATTTGTACTGCGTGGCGATACCGATGCGACGAATCCCCGAGTTAACACAATTGGACAGGGGGAAATCGATAATGCGTAATTTGCCGCCAAAATAGACACCCGGCTTGGCCCGCCAGTCGGTTAACTCATACAAACGGGAACCACGGCCACCGGCCAGTATCAGGGCGACGGTATCACGGGTCAACCGACTGACATAACGACCTTGATCGGAGAGGGTTTGACTACTCATTTGGGGATGTCCTTTTATGCAAATATTGACAGGTAAAGTGTATCGCGAAACGGATATAGATACCTTAAGTGCGGGACATTTCCTCGACTAATTGAGCGGTGGACTCACAGAGCCCGGCAGAGAGTTGGTCATAGGACACACGCCAACGCCAGTTATCCGAAGTTGTTCCGGGAATATTCAGACGCGCTTCTGATCCCAGGCCAAGATAATCCTGCATTGGAGCGATGGCCAATTTGGCCTCGCTGCTGAACGCCAGGCGTATCATATCCAGATGAATGGTTTCAGAGGTGCCAGCGGTCGCCTGCAATGCATATTTGCGGGTTTTCAGGATTTCCTCTTCTGATCTCGTGTCAGACTCGGCACCATGGAACCAGCCCACGGTAGTGTCATTATCATGGGTGCCTGTATAACAAATACGATTCGCATCGATCTCAGAAAGATCAAAATCCGCTTCACCCACCATGAATTGCAATACCTTCATACCGGGAATGTCATGCCGCTGGCGCAGGCCGTCCACCTCTGGCGTAATGATACCGAGGTCTTCGGCCACAATGGGCAAACTGCCCAGTGCCGAGCGCATGGAATCAAACAATGCATCCCCCGGACCGGGCAGCCACTCGCCCTCACGTGCAGTCTCGGCACTGGAATCAACGGCCCAGAAAGACTCAAAACCACGAAAATGATCAATCCTGACCAGGTCAGCCTGGTTTGCGGCATGCTGTACACGCTCAACCCACCATTGGTAACCGTTGGCCTGATGAAATTTCCAGTCGTACAGGGGGTTACCCCATAACTGGCCATCTGCGCTGAAATAGTCCGGTGGAACACCCGAAACATGCGATGGTTTACCATCGGTATCAATCAGTAAAATCTCCGGATTGGCCCAGGCGTCCGCGCTATCCAGCGCAATGTAAATGGGCATATCGCCGAACAATAACACCTGGTTCTCAGCTGCAAACCGTCTTAGAGCCTGCCACTGCCGATCGAATAGAAACTGAATGATCTTGATGTTTTCAATAGCTACAAGGCTTTCCTGACGCACCTTTTGCATGGCATGGGGTAAGCGATGTACAAAGGACTGATCCCACTCCGGCCAGGCACGTTCAGCATGCTTGCTTTTGAGAATTCGGTAGACGGCATAATCATCCAACCAGTGCTTGTCGTTCAGGTGTAGAAAATCATCGTATGCTGTTTTGAGCCCGGTATCAGCCACTGACATGAAACGACTGGCAGCGGTTGCCAATACTGCGTGCTTCGTTGGAATCAGCCTGGCGTAATCCACGTGTCCGGGTGACATCCCGGTCAGTGTCTCCGCCTCAGATTTACTGAGTAGGCCCCGACGTAGAAGTGGCTCAATTCCGATCAACATTTCATTACCTGCAAAAGCCGATAGCGGCTGATATGGCGAATCACCATAGGCCGTCGGACCGGTGGGCAAAAACTGCCAGACAGCCATCTTCATACTCGCCAGTGCACTCACAAAAGCCTGCGCACTATCGCCGATATCACCAATCCCGTAGGGACTGGCAAGCGATGAGAAATGCATACCCACACCTGCTTTTTTACCTTCTGGCAATATGGCCGGATCAGTTGAGACAGGGCTGGCAGAAACCTGTTTCCCCTGGATTGTTTGATGATTCATAACAGTTATTATTCGAGCCAGTCCTGCAACTGTGCGTATACCTCATCACTACCCAGCAATTCGAGATGACCTGTTTCGAAGCCGACCCATTGATGATTCTTCGGGTACAACAACGTGCGTTCCGGATCCTTGCTCCTGCCAAGCGCACTGTCGACAGGCACCAGGCCATCACCGATCAATTTTTCGCTGATCTGGCCGCGCTTTTTGCCCAGTGTGGATGCCATTGCATAACACTCGACATCCGCGGGAAGCGGAATGAAATCCTGTTTCTTATCAGCAATGCTGCCATGCCCCAGGTCAGTGATACCTGCACTGCGTTTCTTGCCAATACGTGTGAAAGGGGCAGCATAAGGGCTCAGATCCATCGCGTAATCAAGCCAGTTACTACCACGCTCCAGTGGTGCGCCGTGATGAGGTGTGCCGATAGATACCATCTTGCTTAAGGACTGCAACCAATCAAAACCGGCATCAAAGCCATGGTGACAGGCACTCCTGGCAACCAATCCACCCATGCTGTGCCCGACGATCACAAACTCAGTCACAGGATGTGGCCACAGCCTCAGCAGACTTTCCAGCATTTCGGCGAGTGCACGACCGTTATCAGCAATATGCTGTCCCGTGTTATAGCGCAGGTAGAGTGGTGTGTAACCAAGCCCGGTAGCGAGTGCCTTGCCGCGATTGTGGCCCTCGCGGGCCCAATGTCCTTCATTGAGGCATAAGCCGTGGACGAACAGCAGAATCTTTCCTTTTACATCTGCAGATATTGCCTGCATTTGTGTAAGATCCAGCGTTTGTCCTGCGTGTAAGATTTTCATCTCTATTGCAAGTGGATTACCAGTCTCAACCAGGTGATCGCCGTAGACACCGTTAACTGCCGAAACGACCGCATCACGTTTTACAGATGATTCCTGTTCCGGCAACAACGTACTGAACGGAACCATACCTGCATCAAGACCCTGACCAACCAGCTTTGTCGTGCCACGTATACTGCGATAGACAAGCCCGGTCACACCGCTTGTGGTCTCAGCGCGTGAAGCACCGAGGGGCGGATGAGTCAACTGGATGGTGTGATGCATTTTCTCGACCAGGTCGGTGACACCCACGGTTGCATCCACGGCCAGGCGCACAACACCTCGCAGGTCAGAGAGCTGTCTCCGATTGATTAAGCCCATTTGAGGTTACTCAAACTTCAGTCGCGACCGCTTTGTCGTTGATGGTTTCCCGGTTGCGCATCATCAGCCAGCGGACCAACGCGGGTAGAACAACGATGGCGGCAACCATGTTTGCCAGGAAAATGAACGCCAGCAAAATTCCCATATCTGCCTGAAACTGAAGTGTCGAGAAGGCCCAGGTACCTACACCGGCAGCCAATGTGAAACCAGTGAAAATAACAGCTCTTCCCGTCAGTCTCAGCGTCCGGTAATAGGCCTCGCGCAAATCCAAACCTTCCTTGAGATGAATATCCAGTCGGTTATAGATATAAATGCCATAGTCCACACCGATACCGACACCCAGCGCAACCACTGGCAAAGTATTGACCTTGAGACCGATACCATAAAGTGCCATCAGCGCTTCCGCCAGCGTAGAAACGACGATCAGCGGCAGTACGATACACAGGGTTCCCAGTATCGTGCGGTAGGTCACCAGGCAAAGAATAATAATGGAACCAAAGACCAGTGCCAGCATGGGTTTTTCAGCAGCAGCAATATCTTCATTGGTCGCTGCCATTACACCGACATTGCCGGTGGCCAGTCTGAAGTGCAGGCTTTCGGGTGATACATCATCCTCGCTTGCCATTTCTTCCAGGACCTGATTCTCCAGTTTCAGGTTGAGGTCACCCATATTGAGTTGTTCGCGTAATACCTTCACCCTTTCTACGATAGTTGCAATGGTTTCAGCCCGATGATCGGCGGTGAATATCATGATTGGCATGGCGCTGCAGTCAGTATTCAGCAAGCCGGTGGCGGTGTCGATGCCACTCAATGCCTGACGCAAAACATAGTTATCCCTGGGCAAAATACGCCATTTGATATTGCCTTCGTTCCAACCCGCATTAACCACCTTGGCCACCATCGGCAATGTAATCACTTTTTGAACACCAGGAACATTGGCCATGTCCCAGGCGAAACGATCCATGGTTTCCATCACCTCATAATTTTCGGTACAGGCATCGGCGGTGGTTTCTGCAATCACAGTAAGCACATCTACGCCCAGCGAGAATCGCTCTGAAATCAGAACAGCATCCTGGTTATAACGTGCCTGAGGACGCAACTCGGGCACACCAACTTCGGAATCACCAATCTTCATACCCTGGGCCAGCCAGGCGCCAACCACAAACAATGCAATGGAAACCGCAATCGCCCATGCGGCACGTCTAGGCTCGGTAAACCCTGCCAGGTAGTCCCAGACAGGGGATTTACCGGAAGCTGCCTTGAGCATCCGTTCCCGGTATTTATGAGGATTTTTTAATTTAACCCAGGATAATAGAACCGGTAGCAACAACAGATTGGTCAGGATGATCACGGCAACACCAATACTGGCGGTTATGGCCAGCTCCTGGATGATGCGGATGCTGATAAAAAGGATCGTCAGGAATCCAATCGTGTCTGATACCAGTGCGATGACGCCCGGTGCCAGTAATTTCTTGATGGTTTCGCGTGAACCATGCATGGGTGAACGACGCGGAATTTTATCAATGTCCTCCATGGTGTTATAGCCACTTTTCACCCAATCATCAGGTGTGCGACCACCAAATTCTTTTTCTACCATCCAGGCACTGATTTTTTGTACACCATGACTGACACCGATGGCGAAAATAAGGAAAGGCGTCAATATGTTCATCGGGTCAAGGCTGTAACCCAATAGACTTAAAATTCCCATCTGCCAGATCACGGCAACCAATGAGCAGGTCAATGGCAACACGGTTAGCCAGACAGATCTCGAATACATGTACAAGAGGAATGCTGTGATGACCAGGGCGACCAGGAAGAACCAGATGACCGACTGGGCTCCATCGGATATGTCACCGACAATCTTGGCGAAGCCAATAATATGAACGGTGAATTCCTCACCCTCAAACTGGGTACGGATCGCTTCAAGTTGTGCTGCCACACTCCGGTAGTCAAGTTTTTCTCCGGTTTGCGGGTTTTCTTCCAACAGGTTTGCCCATACCATCGCACCAGAAAAATCAGCGGAAACCAGTCGCCCTACTTCACCTGATTTGACAATATTTGAGCGCACCTGCTCAAACATTGCCTCCGAAGGTGCGTAATCGGACGGAATGACATTGCCACCGGCAAAACCATCTTCCACGACCTCCACAAAACGTACATTGGGTGTGAATATCGAACGAACACTGGCGCGATCAACACCCGGAATGAAGAAAACCTGGTCGGTTATTTCCTCAAGAGCTTCAAAATATTTCGGTGTAAACATGTTGCCATCACGCGCAACCAGGGCAACCAGAACACGATTTGCACCACCAAATTCCTTTTCATACTGCAAAAATGTCTGCATGTATTCATGTTTTAGCGGTAGCTGTTTTTTAAAACCGGTCTCGATTCGCAACTGTGACATTGCGAACATCATGCCGATGGTTATGACCAGGAAAAGAGCGACGATGCCATAACGGTTATTGATCAGGAAGGTGGCGATCTTGTGCAGACGTGTGTTGCTCGAATCAGTCATATCAGTCATCACCCTGTCCTCCGTTGGCTGACTCCGGGAACTTGTGAACCCCATCCTCACCGGTCAGCAGGAAGTTGCCATCCCCGACGGCTAGTGCCGCGGAAAAATCTACACCACTGGAATGGTGATGAATACTGAAGCGTCCGCCATCGTCCCTTGTCAGCACAGTTCCACTATTGGAGGCCAGCAAAACAAGACCGTCAAATTCGGCCGCACCAGAAATACTGGATTCCGATCCGGTTTCAAGCTCAGTCCAGCTCAAACCAAAATCACAACTTTCCATAACGTGAGCACGCAGCCCATAAAACAATACACAGTTCCCGCCTGTTTTCAGCGCACCCCACATGGAACCCTGGTAAGGCATTTCCATGGCTTGCCATGTTTGCCTGTCATCAATGCTGCGATAGGAATAGCCGGCCTCACCTGCGATCAGCCACTTTCCATCACCAAAATACACCAGGTTGTTGAGGTGATAGTCACTCTCCTCGTCAATGATGGTCTCTTCCCAGTTCACACCGCCATCACTGGTGGTCATATACAAACCATAAGAACCGATGGCGATACCATTTTTCTCATCAGTAAAGAAGATATCCATCACGGCCTGCTGGCGATCCGGATCAAAAAACAGCTCGGTCCATGTCCCGCCGCCATCCCCGCTGGTGAGAATTACCGCGTCATGTCCAGCGGCCCACAAGCGGTCTCCAATGCTAAAAACAGTTGTCAGGGTAGAACGTGTAGGCACGTGCTCAGCCTGCACCCAGGTTTCGCCATCGCTCGAGATCACGACATGCCCGCGCTCGCCAACCGCAACCAGGTTGTTGCCGCTTCGGGTGATATCCAACAACATGGATTTCGTCGCCAGCGGTTTTTGTTCCGCGTACTCGACATCCAGATGATGATCGGCATTGCCACTCTGAACCAAAAAGCCTGCAATGAGGAAAACGCTGATTTTAGAAAGAAGTCTGCTTGATATGGCCATTCAGGTCTTATTATCTCCTTAAAAAAGGCCAGCAAACGCTGGCCTTTTCAAACTGTTTAACAGTCTAACGACGACCGCGTGAGCGTAATGCCTGCGGTGTGAACTGTGACGGACTCAACTCGACATTGAACGTATTGACCGCAGTCGTGTTATCGAAACCCTGTGCGACATATCTGCCAGACTGGAGATCATAGTGTGCTTCGATAGTAGACCAGTAAGTCGGCACATCATAATAATTGATCGCATGACCCTCTGATGCACGCCACAATTGGCCACGCCCGTCGTAGTGATCGATCAAAACGATCTGATAGCTGTCTTCATCCAGGTAGTATGTGCGCTTGGCATTGATATGCCGCATACCTTCCTTCAAGTTGGCTTCGACGACCCAGACACGATGCAGTTCATAACGCATCAATTCTGGATTCAGATGGCCTGGCCGGACAAAATCGTCATTGGTAACACCTTCTGCATGGGCTCCGTAGGAATTGTAAGGAATATACATTTCCTCTTTGCCAATCACTTTCCAGTCAAAGCGATCCATGGCACCGTTGAACATGTCGGTCATGTCATTGGTACGCAAACCGTCGGATGCAGTACCGGGATTGTCGTAAGCGACGTTAGGCGCACGCCGTACCCGTCGCTGACCGGGGTTGTATATCCATGCCTGGCGTGCAGTTACCTGCTGGTTGAGTGTTTCATGCACCAACAGGATATTGCCTGCCAATCTGGCGGGAGATTCCACTTCCTGGAAGAAATACAAGAGGATATTGTCGATCTCTTCTATGGTTACACCGGGTTTGTAGTACAGGCCCAGCAGTTCTTCACGGATCACCGTCACTGAATACTGACCACTCGCAGTGGGCGCAATCTGGGTATTGTAACGGACACCACCCACACCCTTGTACTTGAGCTTGTGGTTCCACATCAGTTCATAGGCATTCTCTGGAAACGGAAACGGAAAGCCTTCAGCCGCCTGCAACACACCTTCACCATTTTCAGCGAGAGTCGCGGTAGCACCATTCTTGGCGGTCATTTCATAGATATTTTCCGGGAACGATACACTTCGCCGACTGGGATATACATCCATGAAGTAGGTATCGGGATATTTTGCAAAGGTCGCCTTTTGACCAACGCTCAACTGATCTGGGTAATCCTGGTAGTTTGCACCGGTGATGCGGAATAACGGTTTGTCATCCGGGTATGGGTTTTGGTGATGGTCACCAGGACTGTATTCGGCTGGTGGTGTTGTAATACCGCCAGTCCATTCAGGAATCGTACCCTCGGCATTGCCGGCCCGCTCAGAGCCCATCGGGGTCAGATCCTCGCTTAGACGATGAACCTGGTCAGGTTTGGGACCTGCAACTGCCTGCCCA
>CBDTVF010000028.1:0-13830 GCA_965363775.1 uncultured Gammaproteobacteria bacterium | reverse complement strand
TACGTGCAGGCAAGCTAATCAAGGCTGCAAACGAACTGCTTACAGTCACCACTGAAAATGCTGCGACAGCAACCAAAGCCGCTACAAGGCCACACCGAACCACCCAAAAACCCACGCCAGAATCAACAACTGGCAATAAACCCACCAACGTAACAAAACCAGAGAAAGTGAAAAAGGTGACCAAGAAAGAGCAAGAGAAACTGAAAAAGGCGAAGAAAGTCGCTGCGAAAAAAGAGAAGAAAGAGAAGAAAGCCGCTGCGAAGAAGGCTGCTGCGAAAAAAGAGAAGAAAGCCGCTGCGAAGAAAGCTGCTGCGAAAAAGGCGAAAAAGGCGAAGAAAGCGAAGAAAGCCAAGTCAAAAAAAAATAAAAAGTGATCCTTCCTGATAGCCAGTTCTTACTACCAAGCTTGAATTTCCATTCCAACATTCCGGTTGGGGTGGGAGTTTCCTCAAAAGCCCGGTATTTCAACCAAGGTATTTGCTAGGTATACTTCTCACGCTACGGTTCAACCGCAGGGCCCCACTTTGGGAACAGACAGTCCAGAAAGGAAGCAGGGATATGGAAGATCTGCTAACCAGCCTTGCTCTGATCTGGCAGGACATCGGAGCATTTTTCAGCTTTGACCTGGATCGCCTGGGCGATCCAGACATAATCATACGTTTGATAATACAGGCGTTTCTTTTACTGTTGTCTGCTTTTTTCTCGGGTTCGGAAACGGCGCTTTTTTCACTGTCGCGACTCGATCTGCAGAAACTGCGGCGCGATCATCACCCCCAGACCGATAATCTGCACGCCCTGTTGGATCAACCACGACGGCTGATTATTTCAATCCTGTGCGGGAATGAACTGGTCAACGTGGCCGCAACGGTCAATATGGTCGGTATATTGTTTGCGATCGCCGACCCGGAGCGGGCGGGCTGGATCAATCTTTTGATCATGTTCCCCCTGATCCTGTTATTTGGTGAAGTGACGCCGAAAACGATTGCAGTGAATAACCCGAGCCGGGTCAGTGCCGGCCTGGTTTCCGGTCCGATGACCGCCTGGGTCAGAATTGTTACACCTTTGCGGGCACTGATCCGCATGGCCTCCGACCGAATCACCACAGTGGTTGTAGGTGAAGAGCGCACCAGTGAGAACATCCTTAATACCGAGGCCTTTCAGACCCTGATCGAGGATGTGGCTGAGGAGGGGATGCTGGATGCCACCGAACGTGTTCTGATCGACAATCTGCTGGAAGCCTGTGAAACGGAAGTCGTGGAAATCATGACCCCCCGGACTCACACGAACTTCCTGCGTGCCGATATGTCGGTCCCGGATGTTGCCGAAAGGCTCCGGCGATGGAAGCACCCGCGAGTACCTGTCTACAGGGAGAACCGGGACAATCTCGAAGGGTTCATCCACGCCGAGGACATCATGAACCTGATCCTCGATGGAGAGAATCTCGAGGATTACTCGATTGAAGACCTGATTCATCCACCCATCGTTGTGCCATCCACAAAAAATGTTGACGAGATGTTTGATTTTTTTCAGGACAACCGTGTCCGCGCAGCGGCCGTACTAAACGAGTTTGGTGGGGTTGACGGTTTCATCACGATGCGCGATGTCATCAATTTCATCTTCGGCGAAATTTCCGAGGATGTCGTGGGCCAGGAACTTTACAGGGAGCAGGATAACGATGTTTACACTGTGCCCGGCCATATGAAGCTGACCGATTTTAATGACCTGACCACTTTCGGAATCGAAGACCCGCGTATGACCACGATTGGTGGTGTGGTCTTTCGCCATCTCGACCGCCTGCCCAAGGTCAATGACAAGGCTGATCTGGGTGATGGTCTCGTTGCCACCGTGCTGAAGATGAAGGGACACCGCGTGACTCTCGTAAAGATCGCACAGGGGCGTGCAGAAAGCCTGGTGGATGATGAAGGTGCGCTTGAAGAGGCCAATATCAAGTCCAGCGTTGCCAGCAAATCGCTGGAATCAACAAGCAGCAAAGAAGAGGGGAGCTAAGACATGGAACTTGCCATCATTGTGATCGTTATGTTGCTGCTGTTGCTGCTGAAGGGGTTTTTCTCCGGTTCTGAAATTGCCCTGGTCAACTCAGATAAGATCAAGCTTCGCCATGAAGCCAAGCAGGGCAGCGAGGGTGCCAGGCTGGCGCTTAACCTGTTCCGTCACCCGGAAGTCCTGTTGAGCACGACCCTGGTGGGAACCAACCTCTCAACCATCGCCCTTACCACGATTGGTACCCTGTTGATGATTGAGTTGGTCGGCGACGGTGGCGAATTGTACGCCTTCCTGCTTTTCACGCCGATTTTCCTGATCCTCGGTGAGATCGTTCCGAAGAGTATCTACCAGCAAAAGTCCAACACACTGACGCCGATCATTATCTATCCACTGCGTTGGGCCTCCTATCTCTTTTACCCGGTTGTTTTTATTTTTTCCAGGCTGGCGCGGCTTGCGGCACGCCTGGTCGGCGCCGGCAAAGTCGATCAGACCTTTTTCATTACCAGGGAACAATTGCTCACACTGGTCGAACAAGCCGAACACGGCGCCACACTGAGTGCTTTTGATCGCGGCCGTATTCGTCGGGTCATCCGCTTTGCCGAAACCACGGTGAAAGAGGCCATGATTCCGATCACCGAAACAAAGGTCATCAATCAGGAGGCAACCCGTGCTGCTGCGGTTAAGCGGGTACGTAAATTTGGCTACAATCGCCTGCCTGTGTATGAAGGCAACTCCAACAACATTGTCGGTGTACTGACACTCTCCACATGGGATCTGATGGAGACAGGTATGAACGAGCAAAAGGTGTCAGACCTGATCAAGCAGCCGCTTTATGTCTCTCCGCTGGAGACCATCGACCAGTTGCTGCCACAGTTACACCAACGTGAAGACCACATGGCTATCGTGGTCGATGAATTTGGCTCGGCTGTCGGTATCATTACCATGGAGGATATCGTCGAGGAAGTGGTTGGGGAAATCGATGTCGGTTATCACTTCGAAGAGTATCAAACACGTCATAGACGTACGCTCGAACCTCTCGGTGATGGTTGCTTCCTGGTCGATGCGCGCCTGTCAATTGCAGATTTGAATGAAGCACTCGGTGCGCGTATCCCCAGTGCGGAGTTCCATACCGTCGGAGGTTTGTTGCTGGGTCGTCTGCGTCATATTCCCAAGGTCGATGAATGCATCAATGAGTCCGGTTTTCTGTTTACGGTTGAAAAAGCCAGTGCACGTGCCATCCTCAAGGTACGGGTTGAACCGGACTGAGTAGTGTTGGGATAACGCTTAATCAACCCAGCCAAGCACATCCCGGATAACAGACCAGCGGGGTTCATCAGGAACAGCACCCTGGCCTTGTATCCAGTGTTTGAACAGGCGGTCAATATTGCCGTCAGTTTTGTTCAACTTCACCCATTCATCTACGTATTGCGCCCATTCGTCATCGGCTTTTGGCACGATAAAACCCGCAGTCAGGCGAGCATTTACCGGTTGTGGTACGACGACGGCGTAGTCCGGATAGATCAATGTCCAGGCGGAACCGCCTTCTGCGGAATACAACACGGCATCCATATCTGGTTTTTGACCGCGCAAAAAGGGTCGGGGTGATTCAATATGCTGCATGGTCGCTTTTGGCAGCGCATCCTGTAAACGACGCTGGAAGGCATTATCGCTTTGGACGATCCCAATGGTGAGGTCTTCCAGTGCACGAATCTGCTCGATTGTGGCGTAGCGTTTACGTTGGTGATCCGGCACCAGTAAACCCAGGGTCAATTCCAGGGGGGACCCGGCGAAACGAAACTCTCGCAGGCGCCCCGGGGTACGTGCCAATCCGGACATCACGATGTCGATCTGTCCTGTAGCCAGTAAATCATTAATTTGATTGAAATTAATCCGCACGACCTCCAGGCCGATTTCAAGATCTGTAGCCATTTCGCTCGCTAACTCAATGTCGAATCCGGTCACCTGACCCTGGTCATTAACGAACGCCCAGGGAAGGGCGTCGGGCAGGTAACCTACACGGAGTGTTCCGCGCTCCGCAATCGCAGCCAGGCGGCCACGATTGACAGTGGTCGGGTCGGCAGGTGGTAATTTGTCTTTGTAGCTTACGGCCTCTACAGTTCGACCCTTCCACTTGATATGCAATAATTGGTCGTAGCCCTGGTATCCCCCGGCCGTAGCGCTTGTCAGGTAGGCCCGTGTTCCCAACAGGACAACCAGCAGGGAGATGATCGAAATTACTGTCGCGATCGCAAGCTTGCGCCAGTTTGGTTGGAACACACCGCGCCGAATGGCCAATACGATCACCGTCATCACGATCAGGTGCATGGCACCCAGTACCACGCGAATACGGTCGGTATACACGGTGGAAACGATGAACAGTTCCATCACGTCAGAGGGCAGCCTCATAATGTCCAGCAGGAAAGGAATACCTACCAGTGGTGAGATAAAACTCGAAAAAATCGACATGCCCTGAAGTGTGAGCTGGTCCGATGTGTCCAGTGGCCGGCCAACGTACCAGGCTGCGAAACCAATAAACATCAGGATGACGTAAGTGCCCAGGTGCGGAAATGGATAAGCGAGCGGAAGAATGATCCGGGACTCGTGTTCGATCGTATCGCTATCAAGATCGTAACGCTTGAACAGTTTGAGAATATCATCGATGAGTTGTGGCAGCAGGACGATAATCTTGGCCGTGGCGAAAATGGTGATTAGTGAGTCCTTGGTCGACCCCAGCAGATCCCGTGCCTTGAATGGCGTCAATGCTGTCAGGAACAGCGGCATGATGATGAAGGACATCACCAGCACCAACAATGTATAGGTAATGATAAAACCCTGTAGTCTGACCACCTCTTCCATAGACAGGGTGCCAGCCGTGGACGCAGCAATAAAAAATACACCATAAGGTGTGAGCTGGATCATCAGCTTGTTGACCTTGTTCAACGCATCCGCCAGAACGTCCAATGCATCTAAAAGGTGACCATTTCCCGGCACGCTACTCAGGCCAATGCCGACAAAAATGCTGAACAACACCACGGCGGGAACCAGGTTGTTGGCCATTGAAGAAAATGGATTGGAAGGAACGTATAGGCTAACAAGATCCATGACTGGAGGTGGGGCCACAAGTGATGTCTTGAAGAAAGAAGCTGATTCCATGGGTGGGAATGCGACTGGTGACAAGAAAAGTACTACGGCGCCCAGGATCAGGAATATCGAAAACACGGCGATCAGTGTAAGCAGAAGACCACGGCTTTCAGCCCAGGTAATACGGCCAAGATTGATAACCAGCGAGAGGATGATGTATGGCAACACCGTCATTTGTAGCATGCCAATAAAAATGCGCCCACCTACTTCCAGGGGTGAAACAATTTCACCAAAAAACAGGCCCAGTGAGATACCGAGGAATAAACCCAGCAGAATTTTAGAAGTGAATGTCATATGCGGATGTTAGAGGAAAAACGAAAGTCGCGACACGCATAAATTATCAATAGTCCCAAAACACATCCATATTTAATCTTACCCAACACACCCCGACACTGTTTGCCAATATGACCAAGCTAGGTGATCACCGTACCGGCATCAGCACTGATGGCAGCCATGCTGTTCTTCACCATAAGGAGCATGATGCTGCCATAAGCCAGCTGCTAATAAGTCTTTGTTAACGTGTCAGCAATGCTGTCAATGCGGCAATGCTGTCATCGTTGTCAGATTGCGCCAGCCAGAAAAGTGCCTGGCGTCTCACTGCACGTGGGGTTTGATTACTTTTTGCCAGATCCAGCAGCATCTGGTCGCCAACTTCATCCGGCAACTGCGAGATAGCGAACACGGCCTGCTCCAGTACATCTTCATCCTGCTCGGTGTTGATCACCTCCAGCAACCAGTCCTGTGCCCGCTGTGGGTACTCCTGCGCCAGCCAGAACATGGCTTCACCACGTTGCTCAGGATCTGAATCCGATTTGCTTATTTCAAACAGCAGTTCAGCTGCTTCAGGTGTGTTGTTCTGGGACAATGCAAAATTGATTTTACGTCGACTGTCTCCCGTCGGTAGCTCCGCGAGCAAGCGCTTTAACAGCTTGAAGCCTTCTTCACCGCGGGCTTCTCCGAGCCAGAAGATCGCCTCTTCGGATACATCACTACCTGTTTCTTTGGCCAGTGAGTAAAGGCGTTTACCTGCCTTTGTACTGCTGTGTAGTGCAAATGCATAAAGCGCTGCGCCGTGCTCGTCCAGACGGGCAACATTCTCCAGCCAATCCAGCCCGGCATCGGTATCAACACCGCCTATCCAGGTTATACGGGCGCCGTTGGTTTCAAGCGGGCACGATTCGCCGTAAACACGAAGGTCCTGTACCTTTCCATCGCGTATCTTGCTGAAGACAATGACTTCTTCAGCATACGGGGAGTCAGAGCCAGAACCATAGCTTTGGTGCGTACTATCCAGACTACAGCCGACCTCACCCATGCCAGCCCCCTTGTCATTCCAGCGGCCTTTCCAACAACACGGCGAGCGGGTTCCTTCCAATACCGGCATGCTAAAGGCCAGCCATTGACCCTCCGTGTCTTTGACCACCTTTGCCGGGTCGGTGATCGAAGTTTTTTCGATGACGTCGGCGTCGTGCCACTCACCCACCTGGGCTGAGGCTTGAACGCTTACGATCGCCAGGGCCAGTCCCAACCATAAAGCCTTCATCATTTGTCCTCCAGCAGTTCAAACAGGTATTCATCCGCTTCTTCCGAATCCATCAGGGTCAGCGTTTGCAGCATTTCACGCTTTCTCTCCGGGTCCGTCTCCACTTTCAGCAGGCTGATCAAACCCTCGGTATGATCCATAATCATCATGGACTGGATAACCGCCTGTTTTTCGTCGACCGTTCCGTTCGGGTAAAGTGAGATCAGGTAATCGGCAGCGACTTCATCATCATCAACCACAGCCAGTGCCTGGATGGCAGCAGCCCGCATTTCAGGATCGGTTTCAGTTTTTAGTACTTCGACCAACCCTTGGGTGTCATCGGCGATCATCATGGAATCCAGCACCGCTTTACGAAGCTCGACCTCATCGATCGTTGCATAAAGCTCGGCGATTTCATCGGTTGCCTCCATTACACCCAGCATTTCAATCGCTTGTCGCCGCAGACCGGGGTCTGTCTCAGTGCGAACAATCTTCATGGCCAGTTCTTCGGCATCTTCTATCATGAGCAATGCTTCGAGCACCACCCTTTTCTCCTCAACTGAACTCGCATTGTCGTATACCGACTCGAGTATCTGCGCCGCATCACTGTCATCTTCCATCGCAATACCGTGAATGGCTGTTCTGCGCAGATCGGGATCAGTTTCAGTTTTGAGAACCTGCCGTAAAGTGTCGGTATCACCTGCCAGGAAGAATGCCTCCAGGGTCGCAACTTTGGATTTCTTGTCTGTTAATGTCGGGTAAATCCTGTTCAGTTCCTCGGTGGCATCCATAACCCCCAGTGCATGAATAATTTCCCGTTGCAATCTCGGGTTATCTTCGGATTTAAGTATTTCAACCAGGGTAGCTGTTTCGTCACTGACAATATGGGCCTGGATCACGGCTTCTTTTACATCATCGCTGTCTGATTCCTTGTATAACTCTTTAAGCAGTGCCATTGAAGGCTGATTGGAGGCAATACCAAGCATATGCACAGCATCCACCTGCAAACGCGGGTTATCGCTGTCACGTGCGATCTCTGCAATCATTTGCTGGGCCTTCGGGTCTTCGCTCATACCCAACAGGAACAACATGTCGCTGCTGACACTCTTCGAGTCAGTATTCTTGAGCATATCCATCACCAGTGGCAGGGCGCGTTCCGGATCACGCTCCATTAGCTGCATCAGTGCAAACATGCGCAATTCTTCATCCATCACGGACTCATCGTTGGCCGCTGCCAGTACCTGCGCGGAACCATCGTGCTCGATCTGTAAAACCTGCGCTTCCTTTATCCAGCGGCTATCAGGGTATTTGCGTTCCAGTGTTTTGACCTGGCGCTCTGCTTCCTTGTTGCGTCCCGAGTTGTAGAGGGCATGCGCACGCCAGTACATGGAAGCATCGGCGGTTTTCTTATCTGCTTTGATGGCCTTTTGGAACTGCTCTGCCGCCTCGGTCCAGTTTTGTTCACGCAAGGCTTTCTGGCCTTCGTCGTAAGGGGTCTGAGCCAGGGCTGTAACGGTTACCAACACCGTGGTCAGAATAAATGTTTTCAAGAATTTCGTGATTAACATAATCGTGTCCTTAAACCGATATTTCAGGTTTATTAAGTTGCTTGTTCATGACGCGAACCCTGAATAAAAGGCCGTCCCGGACCTCTTGTTGCATACGTTCGCGGGTTGCCGGCGAGCCCGATTGGGCTTCATGGGCCATTTCGATCAGCAATGGTTCGAGTTCGGCCAGGAATGCGGCAAGTTTGTGATTACCCCGTGAGACTGCTGCGTTGCGGTATAAACGGTTGGCAACCAGCATGTCTGTGGCATATTCAGCCTCGGAGGCGCTTGCATCCGAGGCATTGGCAAATTGGGTCAGTACCAGGTTGACCTGCTCGAGGTGACCGGATACCGAATGGGTTAAAAGCCGTTTGGAATCTATACCGGCAAGTGCAACGGCAGTACCGTCCGGTACATTACCGGGAGTCATGTTGATCTCCTGCCCGCCATTACGGCCCAGCGTAAAAGCCAGCACCGCAACCAACACCATCGAAAGGGCACCGGCCAGGCTGAATCGTGGTCGAAAAATTGACGACAACCAGGTGCTGATAGGATTGCCGGATTTGGCAGATCCGCCATCCAACTGAGGTGAAATCCGTTGCCAGATTTCCGAGCCATAGTCGTCCCCACGTTGCGGTGGTTGATAGGCATCGGCCAGTTTGAGCTCTGAACATAAAGCGTCATAACGCGCGCACAGCAGTTCTGATTCTGCTACGAGGGCGGCCAGGGCCGGGTCTTCGTGTTCGCCGTAGAACAATAGTGTCAGGTCGTCGTCAGTAATTTTTCTCATGTCGCCACCAGTGGTCTTAGTGCTACGCGCATCTTCTTAACTGCGCGGAAAATATTCTGTTTACAGGCACCCGTGGTTATTTCCATGATGTGGGCAACCTCCTTGATGGAATGGCCTTCATAGTGTTTCAATAACAGGGCTGTTCGCTCAGACTCGCTGAGCTCCATCATGGCTACCTGTGTCTGTGTGCTGATATCGATTTGGGTGCCGGTGTCCGGTGTTACCCCTGCCCGTTCGGCGGTTTCATATTCAGGTTCTTGTGTTTCAAACTGCTTACGCCTGAGATGTTTTCGCAGGTAATCCATTGCCGTATTGACCGTGATCCGGTGTAGCCAGGATTTAAAACTTGAATCCATCCTGAATTCACCGATCTTCCGCCAGGCCTTGATAAAGGCTTCCTGCACGATATCCTCGGCGGCGGTTTCATCACTGGTTAAGCGCCAGGCCAACCGAAACATGGCATGACTGTGCTCAAGTACCAGTTCACGAAAAGCCGCACGGTCTCCCTTTGCGGCTCTGCGTATTATTTTTTGTTCGGTTTGGCTCATTTCAGAAGTATAGACGGGGGTGGCGAGGCTTAGGTTAGCCTCACTGCGAAAATAAAATCAGCTAAGGGTTTACTTTGCTGTCATTACGCCATTGTTGTGTCTTGGTCAATTGACCTGTCAACCTCTTGAATAAGTTCTACCCAAAGGGCTACCCTGTTACTTTACCTTGAACCCATTGATTTGCGGGTTAAATCTCTCGAGTCATTCAGGTAGCTCAAAACGACTGAATTGATCCATCAACCATTCACGAAATGCCGCAACTTTCGGCAGGTCGAAATAGTGTGGCGGTGCCACAAAATAAGTGGACCAATCGGCTTTGACGACTGCATCAATCGGGCGCACCAGGCGTCCGGCCTCGATGTCGCGTGCCACCAGTGACCAACGACTAAGCGCGATACCCTCCCCTTGTTCTGCAGCCATCAAAACACTGATTGAATCGTTCAACATCGACCAGCGCTTGTCACGATTGCTTTTCCCCATCACCCGGAACCAGGGATTCCACATTTCGCTTTCCACGAACAGCAACTTACGTTGCTGCAGGTCCGCCACTGACGTGACCGGACCGGTTTCGTCAAGCAACTGTTGACTGCAGACCGGCAGTATCCAGTCATCAGTAAGTTTCAGAACCTCCAGTCCCGGCCATTTACCCGCGCCAAAACGCACGGCAGCGTGCATATCACTCTGATCGAAGTCCACGTTGGAATTGTCGGCGTTGATACGCAGGTCGATGTCAGGTTCTGAGCTGTAAAAACCCACCAGGCGTGGCATCAACCATTTCTGCAGAAACGACGGCATCATGCTGATGTTCAACACCCCTTCGTAACTATCCTGGTTAACCACCTCAACGGCCTGGCGTAGTTCAGCCAGACCACGCTGGACACCCGGAAGCAGCTTGTTACCCGCCTCGGTGAGCGTCACCTGGCGGCCATGTCGGAGAAACAGGGTCTGGTTTAGTCGTTGTTCCAGCGCACGTATCTGTGAACTCACGGCAGCGGGGCTCACGTTGAGTGCCTCTGCCCCACGGGTAAAGCTGAGCCGGCTGGCCACGGCTTCGAATGTGCGCAGTGCATTTAAAGGAATTGTTGGCATGATGGTTAAGTTTTTCTTAACTTGAAATTAATAAATACCGTTAGTCATTATTCAATTCTATCTCTAGTATTGTCAATCGAAAGGTGCGCTACTTTAATAAGTTACAGCGCATGTTTCATAGAAGTGTGATTTATAAATTCATTATATAGGCGGATGAGAAAAATCCGCAAAGGAGATAAGCAAATGTTAATAAACAGAATCGCAAGATCGTACCGGAACCTGATCCGTCATGTCGCCCCTGTGCAGGCCATTGTTACGGTGACAGGTGTTCAACCTGCTGCAAATGCGAGCGACTACAGCCAGTCTGAAGTGCAGGAGAGGCGTTTGCGTCGCCAACGGAGACAGCAAAGGTCAGGACAGCGCAGTAGTCTTGGTTGGAGCGTGCGGACCTGGTGATGATCAAACCCGAAAACTCAGAACAACAATCACCCAGTCATTCTATTTGAGGGATCCGGACTTCCAGTCAACAACAGGGAACCGGATCCCTTTTTCTCATTCCCACGTAATTCAGTACAGAATCAACCCTAAATGGTGACAGGTACCAGAATTTCGTTCCGGCGCATAAACCAGGGTGTAAAAGGTGCATTATAACGCGCCCAAAGGGGCATACCCGTTGCCTCAAGCTTATTCTGATCAATCCAATTATTCAGTATAACCAATTGTTTATTATAATTTTTTTCACTCCAAGTACCAGAATAGCGAATCGCCGCAGCACGGTAGGCGGGGACTTCCCTGAGCTTTACCGAGGCATCTTCGGGTAGAGGAATGGTATCCATGGTGTAGGAGGCCGGCATCATGAAACTGACTGCCCAGCCTTGCTCCGCCGCACGTTGACCAACGGGTGCGGTCATGGCAATTTTTTCGGATTGTGATTCCTGGGAAACCGGGGCGGTCATAGCGATCTTGCTGCGACTGGAATTACTGCCTGATATGTACTTAAACAGTTTTCGAAATGCTTTATTTGAAGCATCTTCAAAATTGTCATTAACAATGACTTCAGCAACAATCGAGGGTGCATATTGACGTATTTCAAGCGTTTCATCTTTTAACAAAACGGTGTATTCAGCTTCTTCAATTGCCATCAGATTTCCTGTCATCAAGATCGCAAATAGGGCCCAAAGGGTGATATTTATGGTTTTCATGTCAATTTCCTTTCGAGATCAATGCTATTTCGTATAGTTATTGTACACTATTAAAACACTTTGTAGTCACATATAAACATTATTTGATAATTATTGTATAATTAATGTATAATTATAATTATGATTAGGACTGACAAACCCCATACCCTGCGTTTTGCAGATTCCGTTTCATTGACGTTGGAGCATCAAAGCACCACCGCCAGCATTCACAATTACCTGGAGAAAGCATCATGAGTGTTAACCCGGTTTATCTCAGCAGTAGCATGCCCAATAAGGATGTTGCCCTCAGCGCCGAAGCCATCCTGGTTCGAAACACACTGATCGAACGTGGACTGGAAACACCGATGGTCGAAACGGGCTTGAGCGCCGAGCAAAAATACGAGCATATCAGCGGCCTGATGACCCAGGTGATCGAAACGTTGGGGCTCGATCTGAGCGATGACAGCCTGGCGGAAACCCCACATCGCATTGCGAAAATGTATGTCCATGAAATATTCTCCGGACTGGATTACCGGCACTTTCCAAAACTAGCGCTGATCGAAAACAAGATGGGTGCAGATGAGATGGTGAAAATCCGTAATATTGACCTGACCAGCACCTGCGAGCATCATTTTGTAACCATCGATGGTGTGGCCAAAGTGGCCTACATTCCGAAAGACACGATCATTGGTCTATCCAAGATCAATCGGATCGTACGCTTTTTTGGACAGCGCCCGCAGGTCCAGGAACGCCTGACACGCCAGGTACTGGTTGCATTGCAGGTGTTGCTGGGTACAGAGGATGTGGCGGTGAGTATCGACGCCACTCATTATTGTGTTAAATCACGTGGAGTGATGGATACCAACTCGCAAACCAGCACAACCGCACTGGGAGGGTGTTTCAGAGAGAATATTCACACACGCGCTGAATTTCTTAACCCGTAAAAGAGGTAACCGGATCCCTTTCTTCAATGCTGGCCCCATTGCAACCACAGAGTCTGCAAAACCATTGCCAAAAATAACAATGGAGCCATCCAGCGCGATATGCGATCCAATCTCCGCGCCTGTTCCAATCTTTCTTTTTCAATCAGGTAAGCCGTGAAAGCCACTACCATCAGGGTCAAAAACACAAGTACCGAAGAACCCAGGACAAAGTAGTCCAACCCGGTCAAAAATGATAATCGGGGCACCATCCCGCCAATGGCAAAACGATAGGCAATCAGGGTTAACATCGTGGTTACACCTACACTGATCTTGGATGCCATCAGATCAGGGCCAATCCAGAATACCAACCAGGACATCGCCACGATCAGCATCAATGGAAGGATGACTTTGAGGGTAAAGAAACTGACAGACCGCTTGATATCAACCGTAAGTACCACGGACGGAACCGTCCTTCCATCCCGACCAATTGGAAGGTTCTCGGGCACGATCTTCCAATCCAGCACCTGCCAGTCAGGAATCTTCAACTGATTGGCCAGACCCGAATCCGGTGATATGATGAAATTTGGAGTTGAACCCACGACACCCGAACGGACCAGTTTTATTTGCAGGCGTTGGGAATCAAATGGAAAATCCTGTAAATCCAGCGGTTGTGAAAAACCACCCCAGTAACGCTGTCGCACGGTCACCAATCCTTCGGGGGTGATATTCGCGCTATCAATAAAAGTCTTAACGAGGCGTTGCTGGTTGAGAATCTGCAAATTGTAATTCCAGATATCGTCAAGCGGCACGCCTATTGAGCCCGGACCATCATGGGCCAGAGCAGGGTCAAGCCAACGTAATGAAACAAACAAATTTGCGGTAAAGCTCTGTGTGCGACTGTCTACTTCCTCAATATCAATCAGGTAGACGGTCACCTCCACATCCTGTGGTGCCTGCGCGGCAAGCTCAAAACTGAGCAACAGACCAATGATAAGAATCAAAATTTTGTTCAACATGCAGGCATTTTACCCGTAGGGTGGGTAACTTGTTACCCACGATTTAAAACCCATGCCAGACTCGTGAGTAATTGCGTGAGTAATTGCGTGAGTAATTGCGTGAGTAATTGCGTGAGTAATTGCGTGAGT
>CBDTVF010000027.1:0-14255 GCA_965363775.1 uncultured Gammaproteobacteria bacterium | reverse complement strand
AAAACTGAAACAATCGCGCCGCACATCCATGTGCTCAAACGCGATATACCGTACATCCTGTACATAACCCACCCTACGGGGTTAATGTTGCCGGAATGCTTCAATAACAGCCTGGCTATCCGGCTGCTTGCCGGTCCAGATATAAAAGCTTGCTGCGGCCTGCTCTACCAGCATTCCCAGGCCATCAACATAGAGCTGTCCCATGCCTACGCAAAGATTTTTCAGCGGAAGACTGGCCTTGTAGTAGTTAAGGTCGTAGCACACTGCCGTCGGAGCAAACAAGGACCTGCTTAATTCCGGTGCCTCTCCATGGTGACCCAGTGAGGTCGCATTGATCACCAGGTCGAAGCCGCTTTCGGCAGATAGATCAGTCCAGCCTGAGACTGATATGTTCGTCGATGCACCAAAGCGCGCCACCAGGGCACGGGCGCGTTCAAGATTACGGTTGACCAACAATATCTGTTTTGGGTTTCTTTCCAGCAAACTGCCAAGAACACTGGCGGTTGCACCACCTGCACCTAGTATCAATATCCGTTGACCTTCGAGAGCAATACCGTGATTTATAGACAGGTCTGTTACCAGGCCAACGCCGTCGGTGGTGTTGGCAAACCAACCTGATGGTGGTTGGTAGTTGAGTGTATTGGCAGCTTGAGCCTGGCTGACCTCTCTCGAAGCCTGCGCCGCCAACTGCCAGGCATCCCTCTTTAAAGGCAGGGTGACATTACAACCGATGCCGCCGGAGAGTCGGAAATTCTCCAGTGCCTCGGGAAAACCCTCGGCACCCGTTTCAATCAGTTGATAGCTGATCTTCAGACCGAGTTGATCTGCAAACATCCGGTGTATGGCAGGCGATAGTGATGTCTTGATCGGCTGCCCGAACAACGCCAGCCTGACGGGTGTAGTGTTCACTTCGCTAGTTCTTTTCCCGGAGCCACGCGGCTGCCTGTAATGCAAAATACGTCAGAATTCCATCTGCTCCGGCTCGTTTGATACTGGTCAGCGCTTCCATAACAACCGCCTTTTCATCCAGCCAGCCATTGATGGATGCCGCTTTCAGCATCGCGTATTCGCCGGATACCTGGTAGACATATGTCGGAACACCAAAGGTCTCCTTCACTCGCCGTACGATATCAAGGTAAGGCAAGCCTGGCTTAACCATGACCATATCGGCACCCTCTTCCAAATCCAGCGCCACTTCTGAAATTGCCTCATCAGAATTGGCTGGATCCATCTGGTAGGTGTATTTATTACCACCACCCAGTGCACCGGCGGAGCCTACTGCATCTCTGAAAGGACCGTAGAAAGCCGATGCATATTTGGCCGAATAAGCCAGGATGCGGGTGTTAATGTAACCAGCCGCTTCCAGAGCATCCCGAATTTCACCAATACGGCCGTCCATCATGTCAGACGGTGCGACAATATCCGCACCGGCTTGTGCGTGTGAAACAGCCTGTTTTACCAGAGCAACGACAGTTTCATCGTTCACGATATATCCGTCCTCATTCATCAGCCCATCCTGACCATGGCTGGTAAACGGGTCGAGTGCCACATCGGTCACTACACCCAGTTCAGGATAAGACTGTTTCAACGCACGAACTGCCCTTTGTGCCAGGCCATCGGGGTTCCAGGCCTCACAGGCATCATCGGTTTTGGCTTCAGGTGCTGTCACCGGGAACAGTGCTATTGCGGGAACACCAAGACGCACACACTCACCAGCCTGCAGGAGCAGGCGGTCAATGGTCAAACGCTCAACACCCGGCATGGAATTTACCGTTTCAGCACGGTCTTCACCTTCGATGATAAATACCGGCCAGATAAAGTCATCCGGAGTCAAAACAGTTTCACGCATCAAGCGGCGGGAAAAATCATCTGCGCGCATACGGCGCATACGGGTAGAGGGATAACTCATGCTTTGTGTCCTGTGTTATTACGACGTTTTTGTTGTGCGAATTTTAAACTCTTTGTCATCATACTCATACCATTGACGCAGCTTATCCACCAGTTCATCCAGCCCGGTTTTCTTACTCGAAGAAAAAACCTGGACACTGGCACCGTCCGGCAAATCACGACGCACCTTGAGTAAGGTAGATTGTGCCGGCCCGCGTTTGAGCTTGTCAGCCTTGGTTAGCAATATGTGACATGGGATACCCGTTGAAATACACCATTCAAGCATTTGCTGGTCAAATTCACGCATCGGGTGACGGATGTCCATCACCAGCACAACACCGCGTAAACACTTGCGAGTTTGAAAATACCGCGCCATGACGGTTTGCCAATGCGCTTTAAGCTTGGCAGGCACCTTGGCATAACCATAACCGGGCAAATCGGCAATTCGCCGGTTCTCATCCAGCTCAAAGATCACAATCTGTTGTGTTCGTCCCGGCGTTTTACTGGTCCGCGCCAATGCCTTCTGATCTGCAAATGTATTGATTGCGCTCGACTTGCCTGCATTGGAACGACCAGCAATTGCAATTTCGATACCCTGGTCTTCGGGTAGTTGTTTGAGTTCGTGAGCACTGAGAACGTAGAACGCAGTACGGAATGGATTCACTTTCTTCATCGCATGTTTCTCATTTTTTCTATCTTATCGCTGGAACGAATGGTTCTAAAACGGGATAATACCTGCCCATTTTGGTCATTGTACGCAAACATTTCCGGAGAGTACGAAATGAAGCATTTTTTACAATTCGCTATCAGCCTGTCAATGCTGTTCTCTTTGCCCGTCCTGGCACTTGGCGATGCGGACGCTGGAAAAAGCAAAGCAGCCATCTGCGCAGCATGTCATAGTGCGGACGGAAACAGTATTGTTCCCAACTGGCCAAAGATCGCCGGTCAGCACGCCCAATACCTGGAACGCCAGGTAACACTGATCAAAGGCGGCAGCCGTCCGGTACCTGAAATGGCTGGAATTGTCCTTGGCCTTTCCGATCAGGATATAGCTGACATCGCCGCCTATTTTTCCAGCCAGACTACCAGTGCCGGCCTGACCGATGAAGCTCTACTTGAGGTGGGTGAACAACTATACCGGGGCGGCAATGCCGCGACTGAAATTCCAGCGTGTATGTCCTGTCATGGTCCTGCAGGCGAAGGTAATCCACTTTCCGGTTATCCATCACTCGCGGGTCAGCATTCAGTTTATTCCGAGAAAATGCTCAAGGGCTTCCGGGCAGGCACTACCTGGGGCGAAGATGATGACAACAGTAAGGTCATGACCGATGTCACACTAAGGTTGACCGATGACGAAATCAAGGCTGTCGCCAGTTATATCCAGGGCCTGCACGCCGTAAAATAAAATAATAGCGGAACAACCGGCCCCTTATGGGGTCAGTAAGCCGACGAGACAGAGTTTGTGGAGACTTAAATATGATTCAGAAAGTGATACTTGCGTTGGGCTTGCTAGTGGGCAGCCAACTGGCCATGGCTCAGCTGGAGCCATACCAGGAAGGTGTTCATTATTTTAAAATTGATCAGGTGCCTGCTGAAACCGATGCTGGCACTGTGGAGGTTACGGAACTCTTCAGTTATGGGTGTTCCCACTGCAATACCATGGAACCCTATGTACAGAGCTGGAACAAAACCAATGCCGAAAACGTCGTGTTTAATCGCATTGCAGTTGGTTTTGGGCGCAGATCATGGGAAATGATGGCACGTGCTTATATTGCTTCAGAAATGATGGGGATAAGCGAAGAAAGCCACATCGCCATGATGGATGCTATCTGGAAACACGGCAAGCAATTCCGTAACCTGAATGAACTGGCCAACTTCTATGCAGGATTTGGAGTTGATAAAGACGCTTTTGTCGCGCATTACAAGTCCTTTGCGGCGGACAGTCAGTTGCGAAAAAGCCAGCGTGACGTGCAGCTATTCGGTATTACCGGTACACCGAGCCTCGTCGTTGCCCGAAAATACAGAGTTACCAGTAGCAAGCATGTAAGAGATTTTAATGCCATGCTGGATGTAGTTGACTTCCTGGTAGCGAAAGAAACGACAGCTCAGACCACAACTGTAGCCAAGAAGGAAACTGCCGCTCAATAGACTCCGGTTAGCGGGGCAAAGGCTCAAGACCCACTACGTCATTTCCGCGTCCGCGGGAATGACCCCATGACGAATTAATACTGAATCAAGCATTGCTTGTTGACTCACACGGCCATAAGAGTATTCTGTTGTTTCCTTACCACACCGTAGGGTCTGAAAACCCAATTAATTATGTCACAAGCCCAAATTCTGGTCGTTGATGACGAGCCTGATATTCGCCAACTCGTAAAGGAGATCCTTGAAGACGAAGGTTATTCCGTGCAGGTCGCAAAAGATGGTGAAAGTGCTCGTCTTATGTACGCAAGGCAAAAACCTGACCTGGTTTTACTCGATATCTGGATGCCGGATATCGACGGTATTTCACTTCTGAAAGAATGGTCCGCTGCGGGAAACCTTGAATCGCAAGTCGTGATTATGTCAGGCCATGGCACCCTTGAAACAGCGGTAGAGGCCACCCGCCTGGGTGCGTTTGATTTTGTCCAGAAGCCGTTGTCACTGGCCAAGCTCCTGGCCACTGTCCGCAAGGCGCTGGAGTCAAGACCCCAGGTCAAGGCTTCAGACTCAACCGGGCAGAGTACACAGCCGGTTGAACCGCTGGGTAACAGCCCGGTCATGCAACTGCTGCGCAACAACGCCAAACAGGCAGCAAATAACGCATCGCCGGTCATGATCACCGGGGAAAGCGGAAGCGGTCGCGAGACACTGGCCCGTTACATACATCAGTTGTCGCCTTCCGGTGGAGAAATGGTCATTCTCGACCACAGCCAGGCAGGCGGTGAGAATGCATGCAGCTACCTGTTCGGCTCCGTATCAGGTGGTCAGTTGGTCAGTGGCCTACTGGATAAGGCATCGGCTGGAGTGCTGTTCATACCGAAACTACACAAGCTTCCGGAAAACACCCTGGACCTGCTTAGCAACGCACTTGAATCAAACGGATATACGCCTCAGGGCGGTACCGGTCTTAAACCATTAAACTGCCGGATAATATGCAGCGCCGGTGAAAACCTGGAACAGATGGTTCAGGATAAACAGCTTCCCGGCCCCCTGTATTTCCATCTGAATGTCCTGCCATTGAAAGTTCCGGCCCTGCGGGACCGGTCAGAGGATATACCGGAGCTGATCAGGTATTTTTCGGAATGGTTCCCCAGCCAGGAAAACCTGCCCTACCGTTCATTTTCGGTTTCCGCCCAGAACCGGATGCGCAATCACAGTTGGCCGGGAAATGTGCGCGAAATGCGTAGCCTGATCCAGCGACTCCTGGTACTCGGTGGTGAAGGTGAAGTTTCAGCTCAGGAAATTGATGAGAACCTGAGCCAGAGTGCGACCAACCCGAATGCCAGGGGATCCGGCCAAGAAGGCCTGTTTGACCTGCCACTACGCGAGGCACGCGAACAGTTTGAACGTGATTACCTGATCTACCAGCTAAAAAAAGCCGGTGGTAGCGTTGGTAAGTTGTCCGACTCGGTGGGTATGGAAAGAACACATCTGTACCGCAAACTGAGGTCACTGGGAATTGATCCCAAGTCAGTTACCAGCTCATGAAAATCGTTATTCTGGGTGCCGGACAAGTCGGCTCAACGGTCGCCAACGCCCTGGTTCATGAGGACAATGACATTACCATCGTTGACAAGGATCAACGACGGCTCAAAGAACTCCAGGACCAGATGGATATACGCAGCGTGCTGGGTTATGCCTCTCACCCGAAAGTGATGGAACGCGCCGGTATTGAGGACGCGGACATCGTCATCGCACTCACCAGTTCCGATGAAGTCAACATGGTAGCCTGTCAAATTGCCTATACCTTGTACAACGTGCCCACTCGCGTAGCACGCGTGCGCGCAGCAGCATATACCGATCAATCCGTGCTTTTTCATCGGGAACACTCCCCGGTGGATGTCCTGATCAGCCCGGAAATATTGTTGACCCAGTATATTGCCCGCCTGATCGAATACCCCGGCGCCCTGCAAGTCATGGATTTCGCCGGTGGAAAAGCTCAGCTTGTGGCCACGAAGGCGGAAGCTGGTGGTCTGTTGATTGGGCAAAAATTATACACCCTGCGGCATCATATGCCGGGGAGTTCAGATGCGCGATTGGCAGCTATTTACCGGCAGGGCAAGTTGATTTTACCGAAAGGTGACACCGTCATTGAAGAAAACGACCTGGTATTTTTCCTTGCTGCACAAAGGCACATCCTGGCGGTCATGAAGGAACTCAGGCCAATGGGGAGTCCTATCCGCCGCGTAATCCTTGCCGGTGGTGGCAACATCGGGAAAAACCTGGCACAACGACTGGAACGTGATCATCACGTTAAAATCATTGAACGTGACCCGGTCAGGGCAGAGGATATTGCTGAAGAATTATCGAAGACCATCGTGCTGGTCGGAGATTGTACTGATGCGGGTCTGCTCAGGGAAGAGGCGGTGGAGAGCACCGATGTCTACTGTGTGCTTACCAATGATGACGAAGCGAATATCCTCTCCGCGCTCCAGGCCAAACGCATGGGGGCGAGGAAAGTCATCGCTATTATCAACCGGCCATCTTACGTAGACCTGATGGGGACCTCTATTGATATCGCAGTTTCACCACAGCAAATCACCATCGGCTCACTGCTGGCACATATACGCCGGGGCAGCATAGAACGTGTGCACTCTCTCAGGAGTGGTGCAGCGGAAGCCATCGAGGCGATTGCACTTGGCGACCGGCGCAGCTCAAAAGTGGTTGGGCGCTCCCTGGAAGAACTGGAGTTGCCGCAAGGTACCACCATCGTAGGAATTGTAAGGGGCGAGGATGTCATCATTGCCCATCATGACACCGTTATCGAAGAGCATGACCACGTGTTGTTATTTGTACCGGATAAAAAACAGATACACGCAGTGGAGAGACTTTTCCAGGTGAGTGTAACCTTCCTATGAAACACCGGAGGACGGCAACCGTTCAACGGATACTAGGTTTCCTGATCGCCGGCTCCAGCCTGATGATGCTTCCCCCGGCGCTGGTCTCCTGGTGGTATCACGATGGCACGGCCAAGCTGTTCCTGGTCAGTGCTGTCATCCTGTTCAGCGCCGGTATGGCAATATTCCTGCCCGTACGACATGTTCAAGAGGAACTACGTCTGCGTGATGGATTTCTGGTCGTCGCGGTCAGCTGGATTTCGCTTGCGCTGGTCGGTGCACTGCCATTTTTACTGTTAATGCAACCCGAAATTTCTTATGTTGATGCGCTGTTCGAATCTATGTCCGGACTGACCACTACCGGTGCCACTATACTGACAAATATCGATGACCTGCCGCGTGGCATTTTATATTACCGACAGCAGCTTCAATGGCTGGGGGGCCTTGGTATTGTGGTATTGGCCGTTGCCATTATGCCCATGCTCCGCATTGGTGGTATGCAACTTTACCGGGCGGAAACACCAGGGCCGGTCAAGGACAGTAAACTGACCCCCCGCATCACTGGAACAGCCAAGGCCCTGTGGCTGATTTACCTGGGTATTACCGTGATGTGCGCACTGGCTTACTGGCTTGGCGGCATGGCACTTTTTGACGCTATCGGACACGCCTTCAGTACCGTTGCCATCGGTGGAATGTCAACCCATGATGCTGGCTTTGCCTGGTTCGACAGCCCCACCCTGGAATTGATTGCAACTTTTTTCATGGTGGTGGCCGGTATTAATTTCGCCATCCATTTCACTTCATGGAAACGCGCCAGTTCTCAGCCATATTTTCAGGACCCTGAACTCAAGGTGTACGCATCGCTGCTATTGGGATTTTCAGTTCTGACCACCATCGCCCTGTATATCAATGGGACTTACGGATCGATCGCTGAATCTGCACGTTATGCGAGCTTCCAGGTGGTTTCGGTCATGACAACTACCGGATTCAGTACGGCAGATTTTGCCATCTGGCCGGGGTTCATTCCAATCATGCTGATCTGTATTGCGTTCATCGGCGGCTGCGCCGGCAGTACCTGCGGTGGTATGAAAGTCATCCGTATCATGCTCTTGTACCGTCAGGCGATTCGGGAAATTCAAAGGTTAATCCATCCTAATGCCGTAATCCCGGTCAAGATCGGTGGTGTGAAGACATCCGCGACAGTCATGGACGCGGTCTGGGGATTTTTCTTTTTGTATGTCGCCAGCTTTGTCATGATAACCATCGCACTTAATGGTGTAGGAGTGGACCCGCTGACAGCTTATGCCGCCGCCGCAGCCTGTATTACCAATCTTGGTCCGGGCCTCGGCGATGTCAGCGCCAACTACGCCAGTCTGAATTCCACCGCCAAGCTGATACTCAGTTTTGCGATGTTGATGGGACGGCTTGAAATTTTCACTTTGCTGGTGCTGTTTTCACCCTCATTCTGGCGTCATTAAAATAACTTCCCAATCGCGCTTCCTTATTTGGGCACGCAGGATTCTCGGCGGACTTGCTCTATTGATTTTTCTTGTCCTTATGTCCGGCTATATCTGGCTCCGCCAAAGCCTGCCGCAACTGGATGGCGATATCGAAACTGCTGCTATTGCTGCACCGGTGATGGTGACCCGAGATGCTGAAGGTGTGCCCACAATCAAGGCGGTCACCCGTATCGATGCGTCCTACGTACTCGGGTATTTGCATGCCCAGGAACGCTTTTTCCAGATGGATCTGCTACGCCGTTCCGGTGCAGGTGAACTGTCAGAACTATTCGGGGACGGGGCTTTGCCGGTCGACCGGGCGCATCGTCGGCATCGCTTCCGGCACAGAAGTGAGCTGGCCTTACGGTCGATATCAGACAATGACCTGGCAATTGCCAACGCCTACACATCAGGTGTCAACGATGGTCTCGAAGCGCTTGGAAACAAGCCTTTTGAATACACACTGCTGGGTGCAAAACCAAAACCATGGAGCAATGCCGACAGCCTGTTGATTGTCTATGCGATGTACTTTGATTTGCAGGATGAAGATAATCACTATGAACGCGATTACAGCCTCATGCATGACGTCATGGGCAAGGACTTTGCAGAGTTTCTCGCCCCGTTAAGTACTGTTTGGGACGCACCCGTTGACGGCGGTGCCTTGCCGTTGCCAGCCATTCCCGAACGTCCGCCCCCAACAACGACGGAGGCGATTACTAGTGTCAACAAAATGTCACCACATGATGAAGCCATTTCCGGCAGTAACAGCTGGGTAGTGGGTGGTGCATTAAGCTTGACCGGTGCTGCCATCGTGGCCAATGACATGCATCTCGGACTTGCTGTTCCGAATATCTGGTACCGGGTGCGTCTGTTGATCGAAGAGCCAGGTATTGATATCACTGGTGTTTCACTACCTGGGGCTTCCGCGATTATCGTCGGTTCCAATACACATATCGCCTGGGGATTCACTAATTCACAAACCGACACCCAGGACATTGTCTATCTCGACTGGCTTGATGAGGCCGCTGGAATCTACCAAACGCCCGATGGCCCCGCGAGTGTCGAAGAAGTAGCTGAGACTATCTGCAGCAACAACGGAAATTGTAGTGACTACTTTGTCAGGGAAACGATATGGGGGCCAATGCTCGAGAACCAGGATCACAGTGGAAGAGCCATGGTGACCCGCTGGATCGCCCACGACAATGGCTCTGTGAACATGCACCTGATGGATATGGAAAATGCCCGCACGATTGAAGAGGCCTTCAGGGTTGCACACAAAGCCGGTTCACCGGCACAAAACCTGGTCGTGGGTGACGAATACGGCAACATCGGTTATACCCTGCTTGGGCCACTACCGGCCCGCTACGGGCACTCGGGCTTGCTTCCCGGCAGTTGGTCAGATGGCAGCCAGGGCTGGAATGGTCGCCTGGCTTCAGCGGACGTCCCACAGATCATCAACCCGCCCCAGGATCGCTTGTGGTCCGCCAACGCCCGTATTGTCTCCGGCGAGATGTTGAAGGCAGCCGGTTTCGGCAATTACGGCCTGGCTGGCCGACAACATCAGATCCGTGAACGCCTGATGGCACTCGATAGTGCCAATGAGGATAAGCTGTTCCAGATACAACTGGACGACGAAGCGCTTTTCCTTACCCGCTGGCGAAGCCTGATGCTGAATCATTTTTCAGACCACAGCCATCAAGACCTGGTTGCTGCTCTGGACAAGGTCAGAAATTGGGAAGGTCGCGCCGTCCCCGAATCAATCGGCTATCGTATCGTTCGCCGATTTCGCAGCCACATCACCACGCGTTTGATATCCGCTTTGACCCAGCCCCTGGCATCACACCTTGCTGAACGCTTCCCCTGGTATAGCCGAACTGTCGAAGGTCCGGTCTGGCGTCTGATCGACACCCGTCCTGAGCATCTGCTGCCACCCGCTTACAAAGACTGGAATAGTTTGATCGACGCAGCGATGCAGGATGTATTGGAAGAAATTGCTGATAACGGCGGACTGGAAGCCTACACTTGGGGGGCCTATGCAGAACTCAGAATTGATCACCCCTTGAGTGCGTTTGTCCCCGGACTGGGTATTTTGACTGATACACCACACGAATCCGCGCCAGGCGAGTTCGGTAATATGCCACGTATTGGTGCAGGCCGGTTCGGTGCTTCACAACGTATGGTCGTATCACCCGGACACGAGGAAAATGGAATTTTCCAGATGCCAAGCGGCCAGAGTGGCCATCCGTTGTCACCTTATTTCAACAAGGGACACAAAAACTGGGTCAGTGGTACAAGAAGCCCGTTCCTGCCTGGCCTCCCTGTCTGGACACTGGAGTTTAATCCATTGGATGCTGTTCCGTGAGTTGATCATCCGGACAACCGGCGCTTCGGCAGCTTGAAAATCAAACCTTCAATATGACCCGGTTTCTGTCTGAAACTCTGAAGCTAAATGCAGCTTCCGTAACATTGAACGTTTCTTGCGATGATGACCCTGCATCCTTTGCAGGATATTATCCAACATTTCAACAGCTTCTATGATGTGCGACCCCTTGTTCAACATTACTGCCTCGGCAGCCTGAGCCATTGCCGCATCCGTGACCTCTGCGCGCGAGGCATGGCCTCTCTTGGTCAGGCTTTCCAAAACCTGGGTCGCCCATATCACGGGAACATGTGCCGCCTCGCATATCCACAGTATTTCTTCCTGCACCTCTGACATTCGCTCAAAACCAACCTCCACCGCCAGGTCGCCACGTGCGATCATGACACCACAAGCGGGAAATTTCAGTCCCTCCAGCAACATGCCAGGCAGATTGGAAAATCCTCTTTTGGTCTCGATCTTCAGAACCGCCCCAACATCCTCACGGCCAAGTTTTTGTAGGTGCTGATACAAGGCCCTTACATCATCGGGACTATTGGCAAAAGACAGACCAATCATGTCCGCATGCCGGGCCGCGAATTCAATATCCTGCAGATCCTTTGTGCTGAGTGCGGCCAGGTTCAAAGCAGTGTCAGGAAGATTGACACCCCTGTTGCCCTCCAGTTTTTCCACCGGATTACGAGTATGTGTAATACGAATCTGCAATTGTTCTGAACTGCGTTTTTCAACAATACCCGCGATACGTCCGTCATCAAAAAAAATCGGTTCACCCAGGCAAACATCTCGATAAACCTCCGGTATCGCCAGCGACACCCTTCCCGGGTTCAAAAGCTCACCATCGCTGTCGTGATAGGCGGGCTTTCCGGGTTCGACCGTTGCAGATATAAACAGAATATCCCCAACCCTGATCAGGCAAACGCTGTCCTGTGGAGGCAAACCTGTAATTTCTGCTTCCAGGTCGGGATTACCGTTTTTCTGGTGTAACTTCAAAACCGAACCATTGGCCAGGTAAGAGGTTTTCTTCGACTCGGCCCAACAACCATTTGCGACCACCTCCCTGATACGCCAATTTCTTTTGGATCCCCGAACATCACGAAAGCGTATGTGATCACCCTTGGCGACCCTTGCCAGCCAGGCCGAATCCACGGTGAGGCTTGCGTCGGCAGCGGCTACTTCGGTAAATGCCGTCATGGTTGAAGTCAGCCAGATACGAGCGGGGCGCAAAATGCGGCCATCCGGTGACCTGACCGGTTTTATTTTGAGCACAGCTGGATTTGTTTCCATTGGACCGAGGCGCAGCTTCGGACCGCCCAGATCCATCAGAATACGGCAGGACCGGCCGGTCGAGCGTTCGGCGCTACGTAAGGTTCTGATCATCCGGGACCAGATTTCCGGATAGTCATGCGCACAATTTATACGCATGCAATTCATTCCACTTTTGAGCAACTCGTGCACCATCAGGTAATCATCTGCTGCCTCAACCGGCATCGTGACGATAATGTGGGCACGCCGCCTCGTAGGGTGATCTCCCAAAAGCCTGATGGTATTTTGCTCGAGGAAGTTCGCACCGGTCTCAAAAGCGGCAAAAACCTCCCGGCTGTCTTCAGTTTCCTGCTTTTGCCCGTTTAACAGATACAGGTTGTGCAGCACCGCATTGATGCTCGCCATTACATGTGGCTCTGTCCTTCCAAGCGAAGAAAGACCCAAACGTGTCAGCTGATCCTGTAACGGCCTGATGTCCTGACTTCTCAACGAGAGGTAATGCAAAAGATTTTCTGCACTGGCAAGGCGTTCTGGAGATAGTTCAGATAGCGATTTGTGGCCCAGCTCTGCATGCTGCTCAACCATCAGGCGCAAGGATTCCATCTGCCCGATCAGGATTTCACAAGCAGTGGCGGGTGTTGATGGGTGTACGACTGAGTCCATGCTTACAGCCTCCCAATATCACTTTAAACTTCAGGTCAGGGAAGGTTCTTGACCCAAATCAAGCTAGATCAAGATAAAGCCAATGGGAACGGAGAAATAAACACTTCAGGCAACGACTTATGCACGCTATCAACGCTTATAAAACGACGCTTCTCCTTCAGGTCGATTCCTAAAACGCTTGTAGGCCCACAAATATTGCTCCCGATCTACCTCTATGCATTTCTCGATGCCGTGATTAACGGTTGTCAACGCCTCGCGCATATCTTCGCTATAAATGGATTCATCCGGTTTGAACAGGTGTACACAGTAGCGGCCACCTTTGCGACGTTCGCAAACAGCAAAGACAACCGGTGCACCCGTTCGTTGGGCCATACGCGGCAGCAATACACCGGTCAAAGCCTCAATGCCAAAAAACGGTGCAAATTTTCCACTACCCCGGCTTGGTTCCTGGTCGGGCAACAAGGCCACATACAGACCCTCTTTGAGCAGTTTGTACATCCGTCTCAGACCGGCAGCAGTGGCAGGTACCATTTCCGCACCGCCGCGCCGGCGTTTATCCGTCAATATCGCATCAATTTCAGGGTGCTTGCTGGGTTTGTAAAGAATTGCCGCCTCACCTTTGCTATGCAGGTACAGGTTTAACATCTCCCAGGAACCACAATGAGGTGCGGCTACGATCAGGCCCTCGCCGCCATCAATCGCCTCTTGCACATACTCGAAACCCTGGGCCTCATCAAAGAGCTTGTTTACCCGCTCTAACGGCCAATGCCATAACATTCCGGCTTCAAATAGACCCCGCGCATAGTTCGTCATACTGGCGCGTCCAATCTTTTTTCGCTGCGCTGAATCAAGCTGCGGATACACCGCATTCAGGTTCATACGTGTTACACGTCGCAAACGCGGCACGCTGTACCAAACGATTGCTGCCAAAAACGGGGCAATATACTCTGCTGCGCGCGGTGTTATCCAGCTGAATAAACGCATGACAGCGCTAATCGCAAACAATTTCATCAGTATCTACACGTATACGGGGTTGAAGCAATGCTAACATTAGCAAAGCAGAAGTTTTGAGGAAAATGGTCGGGAAATGATTGCATTATTGCAAAGGGTATCGGAAGCGAGCGTAGTTGTTAATGAAAATTCGTCAGCGGGCGAAATGACCGGTGCCATCGGGGCTGGCATTCTCGCCTTTGTCGCTGTTGAGAAAGGCGATAGCGAGGCCCAGGCTGACAGACTTCTGCAACGCATTCTTGCCTACCGGATATTTGAAGATGAAAGTGGTCGGATGAACATGAACCTGCTGCAAACGGGCGGGCAGTTACTACTGGTCTCCCAATTCACGCTGGCTGCAAATACCAACAAGGGCAACCGCCCCAGCTTTACGCCGGCAGCCGAGCCAACAGAAGGTAAAAGGTTATTCGACTATTTGCTCGAATCCGCCCGTGCAAAACTCGGTGATGTTCCCACCGGCCGTTTTGGTGCACATATGGAAGTCAGGCTGGTCAATGATGGTCCGGTAACCTTCAA
>CBDTVF010000026.1:0-14441 GCA_965363775.1 uncultured Gammaproteobacteria bacterium | reverse complement strand
CGCGGAGGACCCGGTGGAGTACAACTTCACCGGAATGAACCAGGTTCAGGTGAACGAAACAATCGGCCTCTCCTTCGCTCACATACTCAGGGCCATGTTGCGACAGGCCCCGTGCCGTTTCAACGATTTTGACGGCGGCTCCATGATCGTCAGGAAACAGGTCGCTACGGGTGACAATCAGGATATTGTTGCCCGCTTCAGCTTTAGACCCAGCACGAAAAAGCCAGCTGAGAGAGATGCGTCTGACTAAACGGGCTTGCCGTTTCAGACGCTCCGGCCAGGGCGGTACACCAAGAACTACAGCTGCTGGTTTCTGCTTTGCCACTGGTAATCGAGGTGCTTTGGATGGCATTTCGAGCCAGTCCAGCAAGGGCTTGACGGTGATATCCGGATTCAGTGCTTCTTCGACAAGACGTAAAGCATTTTTTGAGCGGCGCTCCCAGTCGTCGGGATTTTTCATGATCGATTGCAGCAACCCGGCGAGGTCTTCTGGCCCCTTGACTGTCCAGCCAGCTTCATACTGATTGACCAGCCTGGCGATGGGCAGGTAATCGTTGCAAATCAGTGGCAGACCATGACGTAGAAACTCCAGTGAACGGAATGATTGGCTGTGTTTTCTTTCAATATTGGCCTGGGCCACTTCCAGACCGATGTGTACCGATTCAAGCAGATAGCGGCTGAAGTAGGCGTAGGGCGCAAGTTCCTGGGTTTTGTAGTCAGTGTTCGCATGACCCGGTCCCCTGTGCCGGGGCTCATCTTCCTGCCAGCGATATTGTCCACCGAACAATACCAGACGCGGGTTCTCGGATGCCGGGTCATCCTTCATACCCTGAATGGCCTGCCAGTATTCTTCAGGTTTTCGCCATGGCCAGTGGACACCACCGCCGACGAGGGTCCAGCCACTGGTGCGGGGATCAGTTTCCGGTCTGCCTGCGACTTCGGCTGACAAAGGTACAACCATGACGGGTTCGCAGTCGCGCAGGTCAAAGCCTGCCTGCAGCAAGGTAAACCACAGCAGATCCCGTTGTGCATCATTACCCGTCAACAACAAATCACATTTGGACAGGTTTGCCTGCAATCGTTTCAGCTCAGGTCTGACTTGCTCGGGGTTTTCGAAAAGAATTTCCAACGGCCTGGGAGCGACAAAATCTACGATCACCGGTTGGGGCAATTCGAAGGGTAACAACTCCAACAACTCCCAGTATGCAACCAGGATTGCATCCGGGCGCTGTCGTGTGATGGTTGCCTGCAACTCGTCCCTGTTACGAAACGCCTTCTGATGAGAGCTATTTTGCTTATCCAGCCATGTCTGTGAAACCTTATGCCCCGCGCGGCTTAGTGCACCTTCAAGCTGTGCTGTGCGAATGGCATTACCCGTAGCGACAGCGTCGGGTTTTAACGGCGGCTCCTGTGTGATCAGTAGTATCTGCATGGCAGTATATTTTTCGTTAGCTGTTAACAGGTGTTAATTTGCGAGCAGCACATAGCTGGCCAGACCGATAAAGGCGAAGATACCGACAACATCGGTGACCGTGGTTAATACAACACCGCCTGCGAGGGCAGGGTCAATTGACATTCGCTTCAGAAAGACAGGGATCAATGCCCCGGCCAGTGCTCCTGCAACCAGGTTAACTATGATGGCAATGGCCATCACTAAACCCAGCCCCGCGTTTCCATACCAAAGGAAAGCGATGGTGGCGACGACGATCGAAAAAACAATACCGTTGAGTATTCCGACCGCCAGTTCTTTACGCAAAATGGCCATGGAATTACGCGCGCTGACCTGTCCGGTCGCCATGCCCCTGACCATCAATGTAAGTGTTTGTGTGCCGGCGATTCCACCCATGCTCATCACGACGGGGAATAAAACGGCGAGTTCAACCAATTGATCCAGTGTCGGCTGAAATGCATAGAGGACAAGTGCCGCCATCAAAGCCGTCACCAGGTTGACACCCAGCCATAACCAGCGCCGACGCGCAGATTGCAGCACTGGTGCAAACATATCGTCTTCCTCATCCAGGCCAGCAGCAGTCAGAATCATGTGTTCGCCTTCTTCACGAATGACGTCGACGACATCATCAATGGTGATCCGGCCCAATAACAAACCGTTCTGATCTATGACCGGGGCTGATATCAGATCGTCATGCTCGAACTCAATGGCCACCTGGCTCGCCGGCATGTCGACCGGGATTGCTTCCTCTGACGAATCGATCAAGTCAATGACCTGGCTGGAGGGTTCCTTGGTCAAAACATCAGACAGTTTCAGCTGACCAAGATATTTGCCGACCCGGTCAACCACAAATAACTGGTCAAAGACTTCCGGCAGTTCGCCTCTGAGTCGCAAATAGCGTAACACCACATCCAGACTGACATCCGGGCGTACCGTGACGACATCGGGATTCATCAGGCCACCGGCGGAATCCTCCGGATAGGACATGACCTGGGCCAGTCGATCACGATCCTGCCTGTCCATGGCGCGCAATACTTCGGTGATTACCGCGTCTGGCAGATCATTCAGAATATCTGCAAGGTCATCGATTTCCAGGTCACTCATGGCCTGGATGAGGTCGTCCGGTGAAGTATCGCGGATCAGACCTGCACGTACTTCATCGTTAACCTCGACCAGCACGTCGCCGTCAAGATCGACTTTTACGAGTTCCCAGACAGCCTGGCGTTTTGTTTGTGGTAAGGACTCGAGCAAATCACCAATCTCAGCTCCGTTGAGACTGTTGAGCAACTTCTTGACCTGTGCCTGAGCGCCACTGTCCAATGCATCGGACAATCGGTCCAGATGACGGGCTGTTTTTTCTTCGTGCAGATGTTCCCGCATCGTTTTCGTCAACCTTTGGTAGGATTCATGGAAGACCGTCAAACATGTTTTGCCGGCTTGGAAAACAAGTGTATTGTAGCAAGGAGCCTGTCAGATTTAACAATAGTCTTTGCGATGACTATCAATGAATGATCAGCGGATGGCTAGACCTGGTTCAGGTTTCATTGCGGGCAGGCGTTTCGCGGTGGTGCACCAACACGTTTTCATGTTCCTTGCCGAGCAACTCTGCCAGTTTCTCAGCAAGATAGACCGAACGGTGTTTTCCACCGGTGCAGCCAATGCCGATGGTTACGTAGCTGCGTTGAGCATTTTTGAATGCAGGTAACCAGGTATTCATGAAACCCTGTATATCCTGTGTCATCTTCAAAACAGACTGATCGTTTTCAAGCCATACCCTGACCGCTTCATCTTGCCCTGTAAGGGCTCTGAGCTCCGTTTGCCAGTGAGGGTTGGGGAGAACCCGGGCATCAAACATGAAGTCTACGTCCTGCGGTACACCTTTCTTGAATGCAAATGATTGCAGTACGATGGTCAGATCGCTTGAGCGGCGGTCGACAAAATTCCAGACCTGGCGTCTGAGCTGGTGGATGTTGGTATTGCTGCTGTCGATGACCTGATCTGCATGGCTTCTTAAAGCCATCAGTATCAACTCTTCATTTTCAATGGCATCCGGCAAAACCTTGTCGCTGCCGGTGAGTGGATGGCGACGCCGTGTCTCGCTGAAGCGTTTTATGAGTACCGGTTTTTCCGCCGTTACAAACAACAGTCTGCAATTGAATCCGCTTTCGCGCAGTGATGTCATCCAGTCAAGTACGACTTGAAGGTCGGATTCACGTGAGCGGGCGTCGATCCCAAGTGCGACTTTTCGGTAGAGTTCGGGGTTAGCTGAAATCCGCGGTCCGAAATCCGGCAGCATGGCTCCCGGCAGGTTATCTATGCAGTAATAGCCCAGGTCTTCCAGTGCATTCAGCGCGGTGGACTTGCCGCCGCCCGACATGCCACTGACGATGATGACATCCTGGTTTGGCTTACTGCTCAAAATCCAACCACCTCTTATTGTGAATTGGAAAGTAATTGCCAAATTTCATTGGCGTCGGCTGCCTTGCGTAACTGCTCCAGTAGCGTGGGCTCACGAAAGCGGTTCGCAATACTCGAAAGCAATTTGGAATGATCCTCAGTGCACAGCTTTGGAACTGTCAGCGCAAAAATCAAGTCGACCGGTTTACCGTCATCGGTGTCGTAGGACAGGGGTTTGCTCAATTGTAAAAAAAGCGCTTCCACATCATCGGTGCCGCCGATACGGCCATGGGGAATGGCAACACCATTCCCCAGGGCGGTACTTCCAAGGTGTTCGCGGGCACACAGGCTTTCGAAGATTGCCCGTGAGTTCAGTTCCTTGTTTTTTTCAGCCAAAGTCACGCTGATCAACTCGAGCAATCGCTTCTTGCTGTTGATTCTCACGTTCGTAAGAATGCGTCCCGGGCTTAGTAAATCACTATCAAGCATGGCAGGCTGTCAGTTTCCGGTGATCACAGACCGGTATTGAGGCAAGTTCAGAGTCCGCCATCCGTTTCCACCGGTTCATGCTTGACATGCGGGTGGTTGGTAAGGCGGTCTTTGTAACGACGAACCTGGCGATCCAGTTTATCCACCAGCCCATCAATTGAGGCGTACATGTCCGTCGCGGTTTGGGTCGCAAATAAGGTGCGTCCGGCGGCGTTGACGGTGGCTTCAGCTTGCTGTTGTAATTTTTCCACATTCAGAATAACGTGAATTGAATTGACTTGATCAAAATGACGGGCAAGCTTCTGCATTTTCTCTGTTGTATAGGCGCGAAGTGCTGGCGTTACATCAACATGGTGTCCAGTAATATTAATCTGCATCAACAATCTCCTTTTTTGTGTATTCCTTACCAATTAACATAAGGTCAATCAGTTCTGCATCAATGGGTAGTAGGTCGGAAGGTGTGTTATTGGATTTCTTGACCACATATGTTTTCTCTTACTCACCAGCGATAATTGCTTGCGGGTATATTTACAGTCTATACGTCAGGTTGATATTTATCTATCGTTTCCCAGCGCCTCTGTCTAGAACTCCATCTAGAACTCCACCGTTCTGCGATATGCCTTGCGACGTTCGCTGGACGATCCGATCCCCAGTGACTCGCGGTATTTGGCAACCGTCCTGCGCGCCACACAGGTTCCAGTCTCGAGTAGAAGCTGCGAGATTTCCTGGTCACTCAGTGGCCGTTTAGAGGGTTCATTTTCGATCAATACCTGAATTCGGGCTTTTGTGGCAGTCGCACTGACCATGCCACCGCTGACCGTGCGCACATGGCTGGAAAAAAAGTACTTTAATTCAAAAATACCCCTTGGCGTCAGCATGTATTTTCGCGTGGTCGCCCTGGATACAGTGGATTCATGAACACCAACCTGGTCGGCAACATCTTTCAGAATCAACGGTTTCATGGCAATCTCACCGTCTGTCAGGAAGCCCCGCTGTGTATCCACGATGCACTGGGACACTTTCAACAGGGTACGGTTACGCAGTTCCAGGCTGGAAAGCAACCAGCGCGCTTCCTGTAAACGTCCACGTAGATAGTCGGCATCTTTACCACCGGATTTGCGCAGTAATGTGATGTAATATTTATTCAAACGCAGGCTCGGGTTACTTTCCGGGCTGAGTGTGGTCACCCATTCGTTGCCATCCAGACGAACGTAAACATCGGGTACCAGGTACTCATCCATGCGGTTGTCAAAACGTGCCCCGGGTCGCGGTTCCAGGCCCCTGATCAGTTCCAGTGCCTGCTTGAGACCTTCCGAGGTCGCCCCCGTCCGGCGCAGCATATCTTCATACGCATTGGCTGCAACAAGATCGAGGAAATCCCGTGTCAGACGCAGGGCCAGATCAACACCGGCAGTTCCCGATGGTTGTGCCCGCAACTGCAGCTGGATGCATTCACCTGTGTCCCGGGAGGCCACGCCAACCGGCTCCAGACGCTGAACGCGATGCAGAACCGCCAGTATTTCGTCATCTTCGACTGATAATTCCGGCAACAGGCTTTCGCGTATGACCGGTATATCATCGGTCAGGAATCCGTCATCATCGATCGCATAAACAATGGCGGTGGCAATGGCTGCATCCAGATCACTAAAATGGGCAAGGCGAATTTGTGCCAGCAAATGTTCACGCAACGAGGTAGAGCTGGTGTCGGCAATCTGGCGCTCGGAGAAGTCATCTGACCAACCCGCGTTGTCTGTCCACTGTTCCTGTCCGGGGTCCGGTTGCCATTGATCGGTGTCGTATTCGTCAGTGGCGTAGTCATTGCCAAGTTCGGCATTGCCAAGTTCGGCATTGTCACTTTCGGCATTGTCACTTTCGGCTTTGCGGGTTTCAGCCATTTCAGATTCTAAAGAAACTTCTTTGGGACCTTCGAGTGCCTGTTCCGCAGGGTCTTCCTGCTCCAGCAACGGGTTGGAATCGACCAACTCCTGGATGTAGTCACGCAGTTCTATACGATTGAGTTGCAACAGGCGGATCGCCTGTTGCAATTGTGGCGCCATCGTCAGCTTTTGGGTCAGTCTGAGTTGTAGTGATGGGTTAACCATATTTGGGTGTCACTGCCAGTGGTCCTTGTCAGAGCTTGAATTCGTTGCCGAGATAGACTTTGCGGACTTCTTCGTTGGCCATTAGTGTTTCCGCGTTGCCCCGGGCCAATACCTGTCCCTCATTCATAATATACGCATGGTGGCAAATACCCAGCATTTCCCGGACATTGTGATCGGTGATCAGTACGCCGATGTTTTGATCTGTTAATTGGTTGATGATTTCCTGGATTTCACGAACTGAAATCGGGTCAACACCGGCGAAAGGCTCATCCAACAGGATAAATCTCGGTCGCGCGGCCAACGCACGGGCAATTTCGACCCTGCGTCGTTCACCACCTGACAGCACCTGGCCCATTTGGTCCGCCAGATGTGATACGCCCAATTCTTCCATCAGTGTTTGTAGTATTTCGTTTCGGCCATCCAAGTCCAGCTCACGGCGTAATTCAAGGATAGCCATAATATTGTTGCGCACCGAAAGCTTACGGAAAACGGATGCTTCCTGTGGCAAATAACCCACGCCAAGACTGGAACGGACATTGACCGGTTTGTGGGTGATATCTACGTCATCAACAGTAATACTGCCTTTGTCGGTTGGGATCAGGCCCACGATCATATAAAAGCAGGTTGTTTTACCGGCCCCGTTTGGACCAAGCAAACCAACCACCTGACCTGGCTCGACTTCAATATTTACACCACGTACAACCTCTTTCTTGCGGTAAGCTTTGTGCAGGTTTGTAGCCTTGAGCATGTCAGTTGTTGTCCTTGTCAAAGACTTCAGGATCAAGTCGGATGTGAATACGGCCGTTACCGTTTTCATCACTGTTTCCCTGGAAGTGCTGGATATTGAGATCATAGGTCAGCAACTCGCCGGAGATTTGATATTGCGGATGTTGGACGTCTGCATTGCCTTCAAGTGTGACTAATCCACTGGCCACCTGGTAGTCAATAACATTGGCGGTGGCCTGAACCAGGCCCTGTTCTTCAATTTCCTGTTCGAGCGATGCGGGTGCGCCACGAAATGTGACTGAGCTTACACGTCCGTCAATTTTATTGACTTCGGCCTCATTGGCAGTGATATGCAAAGTACCCTGGCGTATATCAACCTGCCCGCGCAATGTAGTGACGCCATCACCCAGGGTGCCGTCAGTGGAATTGGCGCTGACCTCAAGGGGTTCCTGCCGGTCAGATTCCAATGCGCACAAGGGCAGGCTCAGACACAGGAGACTCAAAAGCAGCCAGTGGCTTTTACGGGTGGCATATTGCTGGTTAATTAACTGCATAGGTAGCTTTAACCTGTTGTTTTAGTACAAATGTATTGGCTATCATATCCAGGTCAATACCTACGGCACTTGCCCTGTTGAGGCCGTCAAACATATGAACGGCCTGATCAGTTCTGGCGGTTTGTGGTGTGACTTCGATCTGGACTTCCCGGGTGTCGACCTCGACCCAGGCTCCCGATGTGGTTTCCTGCCTTCGTACATGTACTTGACCTAACAATTGAACATGCTCCTTATCGGCGGTCACCGTGGCCGATTCTGCCGTGAGATTCCACACTACATCAACCTGGTTGAGCTTCAGTACCGGTTGCTCAATGGTGCCAAGTTCCAGTTCGGGGTTGTTTCTCAATATGGGTGCTCGCAAATTGATCGTGGGCTGTCCGTTCTCATCAAAAAACTGCAGTTCAAAATCACGCAAAACGTAATTCAATTTCGGATCCAGACCTGCAACGGGTTCCGGGGCTTCATCGTCCGGGGAACGGTTGATCCAGAAACTGATGCCGGTAATTACTACCAGCGCAATAACTCCGTTTCGTGTTTTTCTGGTGATCATGATGCCAGAATTTCATCCAGAATGATCTGATCTTTATCCTGCGCAACCAGAATCAGGTTACAAATTTCTCTGACAGCGCCATCTCCGCCATTACGACTGGTTATCCAGTGGGCTTTCTCTTTTACCTGTTCCTCTGCATCTGCCACCGAAACGGCTAATCCCGCCCTTATCAACACGGGCAAATCAATCCAGTCATCACCAGCGAAGCAAACCTGGTGTGCTTGAAGACCGGTTACCCCAAGTAAATGCATGAAAGCAGTCAGTTTGTCTTCACGGCCCTGATAGACATGTTGGACACCTAGCTGGGTCATACGTTGCACAACGGCTTCAGATCTTCTACCTGTAATGACTGCGACTTCAATTCCGACCCGCTGCAAAGCTTTAATTCCCATACCGTCACGGGTATTAAATGCTTTCATCTCGTTGCCGGCGTGGTCGAAATACAGCTTTCCATCGGTCAGCACACCATCTACATCCAGTACCAGCATACGTATGTTGGAAGCGCGTTCGCGCAGTGCGGTATCCATGCTATGCATTCAGACCACTCCAGCCTGCAACAGATCATTAAAATTCAAAACACCCTGCAATCGGGAATTATCATCCACTACGAGCAAGCCTTGTACTTTGTATTGTTGCATCATTTTAACGGCTTCTACGGCCAGCGCCTGAGCCGATATGGTTTTACTGTTTAGGGTCATGACTTCACACACGTCGGTTTGATGCGGATCGAAGCTCCGCTCAAAAGTCCTTCTGAGGTCACCATCGGTGAACACACCCTGGACCCTTAATGCCTTGTCAGTAATTGCGACCATACCCAGACGTTTTTTTGTCATCTCAACGATGGCTTCCGACAGGCTGGCCGCTTCTGAAACGATGGGCATTTTGTCGCCAGTGTGCATGATGTCCTGGATTTCGAGCAACAAACGTTTGCCAAGCTGACCGGCCGGATGTGAACGGGCGAAATCCTCCGCGGTAAAACCCCGGCTTTCAAGCAGTGAAATTGCAAGTGCGTCACCCATTACCAATGATGCAGTCGTACTGGAGGTGGGTGCCAGGCCCAAAGGACATGCTTCGCCATCGACGGCAACGTTGATATGAACATCGGCATGACTGGCGAGGGATGAAGATGGCTTGCCTGTCATGGCGATGATACGGACACCCAGTCGTTTGAGCAGCGGCAAAATTTGTCTGACTTCGTCGGTTTCACCGGAATTTGATAACACCAGAACCACATCATCGCTGGTAATCATACCAAGGTCACCGTGGGAAGCCTCTGCAGCGTGGACAAAAAACGCAGGTGTGCCAGTGCTGGCCAATGTGGCGGCTATCTTGCCGGCAATATGACCCGATTTCCCCATCCCGAGAACCACGATCCTGCCCTGGCAATCAAGGATTATCTGGCAAGCGGTCACGAATGTATCATCAATTCGGGATGTCAGGCTGGCTACGGCAGTGGCTTCGGTTTCAATGACGGACCGGGCCAGATTTTTAAGGGTGTGACTATCCATGTGAGTATTCTAACCCGAATTGATTACAGGGTAGATAAGTGCATGTGATCAGAATACTAATGCCGCTGTAAGTTTCAGTTCAGAATGTTTGAAACCACGTCGCCCGAACTCATCCACACCATGATGAAATACCCGGTGAACATAAGCAGTAGCACGCTTCCTGATCGTCTGCCGATGCGGCCCGGTCCGCGAAAATCTGAAGCCATCAGGTAAAGTGCCCCGGTAATCAGGAACATCGCCGGGAAATCCCGCGCAAGGATGATAGGTAGAATATCTACCGGTTGGATGACCGCTGCAATACCCAGGACACCCAGCAGATTGAATATATTGGAGCCAATGATGTTGCCTATGGCCAGGTCGTCTTCCTTGTGGAGTGCTGCAGTGATAGCCGTGGCGAGTTCCGGCAGGCTGGTGCCCAGTGCGACAATCGTCAGGCCAATGACGGTATCTGAAACATGCAAATATCGGGCGATGGTAATCGAACCATCGACCAGAAAGGTTGAACTGACAGGTAAAACAATGAGACCAACTAAAAGCCAGAACACGGCAACCTTGGTTGGGGTGTCTTTAGGTATCTCGGCATCAAACTCCTCCGCCAATGGATCTGACAGAGGCCGGTGCAAACCAATGCGTATGATCCAGATGACAACGAATAGTAAGCTCGCCAGCAGCATCCAACCTTCTAGAGTGCTGTATTGGCCATTGAGAGCCATGAAAAAACAAACCAGCATAATCAGCAGCAACACCGGATACTCGCGCTTGAGTACGGTGGATTCCATGCGTAAGGGGTAAATTAATGCTGTCGCACCCAGCACCAGTCCCATGTTCGCAATATTAGAACCAATGGCGTTGCCAACTGCCAAGCCTGGGTTTCCTCTTAACGTGGCGACGGCCGAAACCACCAATTCGGGAGCGGAGGTGCCAAAACCGATGATGGTCAGGCCGATGATCATTGGTGATACGCCCATGTTTCGTGCAAATGCCGAAGCACCCGCGACCAGGCGGTCCGCGCCCCAGACCAGAAGCAGAAAACCTGCGACCAATTGAATGGCGGCTACTAACATATCGGAACGTAACCCTGGCGGACGTTCAGGCAGTCGCGAGTAAGGCTATGGAGAACAAATTGCACGTAACGGGAGTTTTTAATGGCGATGGAATCCACTATGATAATAAATCCTGAAAGGTCAAGTCCGTTTGCCTCCATGGCATGCGGTTAATACATGTTAGATGATTTCCCGGTGCGATGATTCAATTTTGGAAACATTGCCCGATAACGGAGCACGATAGTTTATGGATAGTACGACAATTGAGCAAATGATAATTAAAGGACTGCCGAATGCGGAAGTTACGGTGACGGGTGATGATGGAGTTCATTTTGAAGCCGTGATTCGCTGTAAGTCATTCGCTGGTAAGTCGACTCTGGCCAGGCACCGGATGGTCTATGCAACACTGGGTGAATTGATGGGTAATGAGATTCATGCACTTGGATTACGGACGGAGGTGCCGGAAGAATAACGGACTGTATCTTCTTTTTTTATTCGACGCGGGTGGGGCGCTGGGGCGGGTATTCCCTCCCGGGACTCGCCGTGAAAGGAGGTAGTCACGTAGGGTGGGTAACTTGTTACCCACGAAACATTATTCCGGCTTAAATTGACTGCCAGCATTGCAGGCTCCGATCCCGTGCGTAATGAATTACGCACCCTACGTTACTTCGAACCCCCGATGCGACCCGAGTAACAACGGCTTTTCAATTGCCCTGCCGAGGTGTAAAACCACACCATTTTCGTAGCCAATCGAGCGGTTGCTAAACAGTTGTACCGTTGCGACCACCAATCGATGCTCCATTGGACCCAGTCTCGCGCTCAAAGATGCAGCGTCATCATCGGGTAGAACAGGTATTCTTATCTGCGAGATAACCGGGCCTGAGTCGAGGCCAGCTGTAACAAAATGGATGCTTGCTCCGGTTTCACTGTCCCCGGCTTCCAGTACACGGTCATAAGTGTCCAGACCTTTGTACAGCGGTAGCAGGGAAGGGTGCAGATTGATCATGCGGCCATCAAACATATTGGTGAATTCCTCACCAAGGATACGCATATAACCTGCGAGAACGATCAATTCTGCCTGGTCTCTTTGTAGTAACTCGCAAACAGCCGCATCATGTGTAATCCTGTCAGGAAAAGACTTGTGTGTAATCACGCTGACAGGAATATTGGCATTGATAGCGTGCTGAATACCCGATGCTTCTTCGCGGTTGGACACCACACGAACAATATCCAGATCTAAACTACTGGTTTCAACGGCACTAATCAGTGCTTTGAGATTGCTGCCGGTACCGGAAATCAATACGGCTGCTCTCAGTGTATTTTGCTTCATGAGCGGATATAAGCGACCCGTGGTGCCGAATCTGAGTGGTCGATTACACGACCGAGGCGAACAACGTCTTCATCTGCTTCCGCCAGCGCCAGGCAAATTTGCTCCACATGCTCCTCTGCTACCAGCAGTACCATGCCAATACCACAGTTGAAAGTTCGCAACATCTCGTGCTCTTCAATACCCCCGCGTTCCTGCAGCCATTTAAATACTTCTGGTAAGTCCCAGGCTGTGAGGTCAATTTCCAGCCCAAGTTCTTCAGGTATCACGCGAACGATATTCTCACTGATACCACCACCGGTAATATGCGCAAGTCCATCAATCCGGTGTTGTTCAATCAAAGGCAAAATGGTTTTGACATATATTCGGGTAGGAGCCAGCAAGGCTTCACCCAGGGTGCCCCCATCCATCGGCATAGACGGGTCATCGCCGGATTGTTCCAGTACCTTGCGAATCAGCGAGTAGCCGTTGGAATGTGGTCCGGATGATTTAAGACCGAGTACTACATGACCGGATTTAATCTGACTGCCATCGATGAGTTGCGGTCGATCCACCACTCCCACGGTGAATCCCGCCAGGTCATATTCGTCCTGGCCATACATCCCGGGCATTTCCGCGGTTTCTCCACCGATCAATGCACAACCAGATTGTCTGCAGCCTTCCGCAATGCCTTCAATTACTGCCTGGGCATTGTCGATTTTCAACTTTCCGGTGGCATAGTAATCGAGAAAAAACAGAGGTTCCGCACCGCAGGTCAGGATGTCGTTGACACACATGGCGACCAGGTCAATACCTATGGTGTCATGGCGGTCTAATTGTCTTGCCAGCAGTAACTTGGTACCGACACCATCTGTTCCGGATACCAGCAAAGGCTCTTTGTAGCGTTGAGTATCGAGCTGAAACAGTCCACCGAAGCCGCCGATACCTGTCATGACACCTTTACGGTTGGTGGATTTGACCGCGGGTTTTATACGTTCGACCAGTTCATTACCGGCGTCAATGTCTACGCCAGCGTCCAGGTAGCTTAATCCGGTAGGATTTTCCTTTTTGGTTTTCAATTCAGAATCCGTTTATTCATGCGATTTAGTAGTGTCCTATGGTATCTTATTAGTGCGTGAAAAAACCCTGTTTTTGCTTGGTAATGCAGATGAAAAGACTACTGCTAATATTTATTACACTGCATTTGTCAGCTATCGTAGCTGTGGCGGATACAAATCTGTATTCAGGTGAAGTACTTGTACCCAGTCAGAGTGAAGCGGATCGCGTTGAGGCCCTGCCAGGGGCATTGATCCAGGTATTGCAGAAACTCAGTGGTAAGCGCGAGATGCCTTCCTCAAAGGCACTTGACGTGGCTCTCGCCAATGCTGACAAGCTATTGCTTTCATCTCGATACAGAAGTGTTGATCGTACCGGCCCTGATGGCGCTGTGGACAAGGAATTACGGTTGATTGCACAATTTATGCAATCGGCAGTGGACCAGCTTGTACAACAGGCCGGATTGGCCCGCTGGCGACAGGAAAGACCGGCGATAGAGATCTGGGTGGCCATTGATGACGGACTCAACCGGCAGCTAAAACCAGTCGAGTTTGTGTACGCTTGGGAGTCGATGGAAGACATTGCTGCGACGCGGGGATTGCCGATCGGTTGGCCGGAACTGGATGAAGAGGAACTACAGCTCATCGACATGCGTCTCGTTTGGGGTGGTTTTACCGATTACCTGGTTGAGCATGGTGCACCTGCAGACGGTGTGGCGATCATTGCCGCCAGACGGGATGGGCCACAGTGGTCGTTGCGTTGGAACCTCTCTAGCGGTGAACAACACTGGACCTGGCGAAACAGTGATCAGGAATTGATGTTTGCATTGGCACAAGGCATCCATCAAATGACCGACAGGATTGCGGCAGATAATACCATCGCGGCCTCGGAGCAGGGGCTGTGGACGGTTGACATCAGTATTGGTGAAGTGAATAGCGCAGAAGACTATGCGGGCTGTCTTGCATATCTACAAAACCTGAGCGTTGTGACCGCCGTGGGAATACTGGGTGCAAGTCCTGGACGTTTACATTTTCGTCTGCAACTCAATGCTTCATCAGAACATTTGTCTGAAGCATTCAGCCGGGGCACAGTGTTGTTGCCTGCAAAAGCCGGGAGTGAATACGAATATGAGTTTTTACCCTAGTGTAGTGTCAACCCTAGTAGTGTTAGCATATCCCGATGACTTCTGACTCCCGAAATTGGCTGATGCTGGCTTTACTGGTCGCCACTTGCTGGCTGGTCTATTTGCTGGCGCCGGTG
>CBDTVF010000025.1:0-14486 GCA_965363775.1 uncultured Gammaproteobacteria bacterium | reverse complement strand
AGTGAACTTCTGTCCGCTGTCCAAAGGCATCTTCCATGGCCATCATGCGGATACCGCTGGAGTCCAGTCCCAAAAGAATTCGTTCAAATTCGGATTCGGTATCCAGGCTTTTCAATTCCAGCAACAACATGTCTTCATAGTCACCCAATTCAGTGACCTGGAATTGCTCATCAAGCTGACTCACATCGGCCAGTATCATCAGCGGTGAGTCCGCTGCATCTTCTGACTGAGGTTTGACTGTCACCTGCTCCAGTGATTCGTCATGAATCCAGATATTGAGACCATCGGCAACGATGGTTTCCGGAAAGTCACCGGTATATACCCAACGCAGTTTATCCGGACTTTGCAGCCAGACCTCGCCCTGGGTTTCATCCTGAATACGGCCATCCTGGGATTTGACTGTCTGGGTGAACTCAGCCTGGAAATATTCCAGCCCTGTCGTAAAGCGTTCGAGTTCAGTGCGCGCGGGTCCTGAACTGTTGGCACTGACAGCAGAAACCAACAGGCAGGAAACAAGGACAACAACAGATTTAAACGAAAGTCTCATATTCAATCCCGTGGCGGTGGTGGTGCTAAGACCTCACGCTGCCCATTATGTTCAGGCATCGAAACAACACCACTGGATTCCATCTCTTCAATGATCCGGGCAGCGCGGTTATAGCCAACACGCAGATGGCGCTGCACGCTGGATATCGACGCCTTCCTGGACGTCGTGACCCATGAAACTGCCTGGTCATAGAGTTCGTCCTGATCGCTAGGCGTCTCTTTTGGAATGCCGCTGGCATTAATTGTCATGCCATCGGTGGTCATCTGTGTCTCTTCCAGAATTTCTTCGACGTAATTCGGTTCAGCCAGTGATTTGAGATAATTAACCACGGCATGGACTTCATGATCATCAACGAAGGCGCCATGTACGCGGTCAGGGATGGAAGTGCCGGGCGGCATGTACAACATGTCACCGTGACCCAGCAATTGTTCCGCACCCATCTGATCGAGGATGGTGCGTGAATCAACACGCGAAGACACCTGGAATGCAATACGGGTCGGGATATTGGCCTTGATCAGACCGGTGATCACATCGACGGATGGTCGTTGCGTGGCCAGGATCAGGTGTATGCCTGAAGCGCGGGCCTTTTGCGCCAGGCGGGCAATCAGCTCATCAATTTTCTTGCCCAGGATCATCATCATGTCGGCAAGTTCATCGACGATCACAACAATATATGGCAAGTGTTCCAGGTCTGGCGCCTCTACATCGGGGTACATCTCATCCGGTACGAATAGCGGATCCTTCAGCGGTTTACCTGCTTCCTCTGCCTCGCGAACCTTTTTGTTGAATCCTGCGAGGTTTCTTACACCCGCTGCTGACATCAGGCGGTAGCGTCGCTCCATCTCCGCCACACACCAGCGCAAGGCATTGGCAGCCTCCTTCATGTCGGTGACCACGGGCGCCAACAAATGCGGGATATCTGCGTAAATCGACAGCTCCAGCATTTTCGGGTCAATCATCACCAGCCTGACTTGATCAGGCCCCGCCTTATACAGGATGCTCATTATCATTGCATTAAGCGCCACGGATTTACCCGAACCGGTGGTACCGGCGACCAGCAAATGTGGCATCTTGGCGAGGTTTACCACCACCGGACGCCCCGAGATACTCTTACCCAGGGACAAAGTCAGCGGGTGGTTGGATTTGTCATAGACCTCAGAGCGCAGGATTTCTGAAAGAAAAACCATCTGACGGTTGGTATTGGGTATCTCCAGACCAATGGTGGATTTGCCCGGTATAACCTCTACCACGCGTACTGAGACGATACTGAGTCCGCGGGCAAGGTCTTTTGCCAGGTTCATAATCTGTGCTGACTTGATGCCTGGAGCCGGTTCCAGTTCAAATCGTGTAATCACCGGACCTGGATGCACGGCGACCACATCCACCTGCACACCAAAGTCAGCCAGCTTGAGTTCCACCCGTTGGGAAAGCGACTTCAAGTCATCTTCGCTATAACCCGGCAACTGGTCATGGGGTTCATCCAACATACCCAGCGGTGGTAGTGAATCGGCAGGCATATTGGTGAACAAGGGTTGTTGTTTTTCCTTGGCAACACGCTTGCTGGGCTGTTCCTCGGGCATATTGATCTGCGGTTCGATCCTCGGCGCCACTTTACCCTTTTGTCGGACCGACTCGGTTTTACGAACCACTTCCCGTTTCGCCTTTGCCCGGCGCCCGGCAAACCAGTCCCGCATGTTGGTGATGTTGGTCACCAGCCAGTCAGTCAGGTTCAGTGTAATACGCCCGATAACATCCATCACAAAGAACCAGGACAAGCCGGTAAACAGCGTGATACCCACCAGCATCATTGAAAACAGGAACAGAGTTGATCCCAGCATACCGGTCCATTGCAACAATGGTGAAGCGACAACTGCACCGATCACACCACCGCCATGCGCCGGCATACTACCCGCTGGCGGTAACAGGTGCATATCGCTGAGACCGGTAGAAGCAAGCAAAAACAGGATCAGACCGGTGACCACAGCCACCGCTTCCATCACACCGGTTTCAGAATCCTTCGATTTTTTGCTGAACACCCGCCAACCCCCATAGACAGTGATGAGTGGCAGCAGATAGGCGATGTAACCGCTCAGGCCCAAAAACGCGTCTGCAATCCAGGCACCCAGGATGCGTCCGGCATTCTGAACATGGTCCGAATTGGTGGTGCTGAAAGGCCCCGGATCAGTCGGGTGGTAGGTAAACAGACAGGCAAAAAGATAGACGGCAACAACGATTGAAAGCAGAAATGCAATCTCTTTCAGATGATGTGTCAGCCGGGACTGTGTGCTAACAGCTTTGCTAGGCTTTTTTTTCGCTTGCGCCAATGTTATCTACCTTATAAGGTTTGTTGTTTAAGTGCTTATATTTGAAGTTAAATAAAACCTGACCATGAGGCTATATTACCTTGTAGCCCCTACAATTCAAGCCATAATGCCATAATCAAATCAAATCGTATGGATAAACCTGCTAACAGGCATATGGAATATAGCGCTTATCAGTTAATATGGTGCACTTGAATCTGCAATTCCAGCCACAAACTGGAAACAAATAAGAACACCCAATCATGTGCCCGACGTTCTGAGCCCGGCGTTCTGAACGGGGTACCAGCTTTTTTTATTGGAGCAATTATACATGAGCGATATCAAACACCATGGCCTGTTGATAGTGGGTTCAGGACCCGCTGGTTACACCGCTGCGATCTACGCTGCAAGGGCCAACCTCAAACCCACTGTGATCACCGGTATACAGCAGGGAGGTCAGCTGACTATAACCACTGACGTTGATAACTGGCCCGGAGATGCCGAAGGTGTCCAGGGCCCCGAATTGATGGAACGCATGCTGGCACACGCTGAGCGTTTCGAGACCGATATCATTTTTGACCACATCCATACAGTGAACCTGGAACAACGTCCGTTTCAACTGGAAGGCGATGCGGGAATATACACCTGCGATGCGATGATCATTGCTACCGGCGCAAGTGCCAAATACCTGGGTTTGCCTTCTGAACAAGCCTATATGGGCCAGGGTGTCTCTGCCTGTGCGACCTGTGATGGTTTCTTCTATCGTGACCGGAAAGTCGCCGTGATCGGCGGTGGTAACACGGCGGTCGAAGAAGCGCTCTACCTGTCTAACCTGGCATCAGAAGTAGTCGTCGTTCATCGTCGTGATGAATTGCGTGCTGAAAAAATGTTACAGGATCGTCTGTTCGAAAAAGAGCGCAGCGGTAATGTGAGCTTTATGTGGGACCACAACGTGGAAGAAATTCTGGGTGGGGATACCGGCGTAAGCGGTGTCAGACTTAGTCATGCCAAAACCGGTGAAGTTACTGATATCGAAGCCGAGGGCGTCTTTATCGCTATCGGACATAACCCCAATACCGAGATATTTGTAGATCAACTGGATATGAAAGACGGCTACATCAAGATCAGAAGCGGCGCCGAGGGTCTTGCGACCATGACCAGTGTAGCGGGTGTTTTTGCCGCCGGTGACGTCAGCGATCATATTTACCGGCAGGCTGTTACTTCGGCCGGCGCTGGTTGCATGGCAGCGCTGGATGCCGAACGCTGGCTGGAAGAACAGAAAGACATACCAGTCTGAAGCATAGATCTTGCTGTGATTCCGATACTCGACTCTGACCCGGAATCCAGCTTCCCGCCGACAGAAGAGGCCCTGGATTACCCCCCGGGCCTGGGTCTGCTTGCCGCCGGAGGAGACCTCAGCCCTACCCGCCTGGTCAATGCCTACCGGAATGGCATTTTTCCCTGGTACTCCGACGACCAACCCATCCTGTGGTGGTCACCTGCACCCCGTTGCGTCATTTTCCCGCCAACGGTCCATGTTTCGCGTCGCTTACGTCGACGTTTTAACCAGGGCCGCTACACGGTGACTTCAGACCAGGCGTTTGCCCGGGTTATCAATGCCTGTGCTCAACCAAGATATGAAGATGATGGAACCTGGATAACCGCTGAAATGGAGATGGCCTACATTCGGCTGCACGAATTGGGCATTGCACATTCAGTGGAGGTATGGGCGGATGAAGATTTGATCGGTGGTATCTATGGCCTGGCACTGGGTCGGGTGTTTTTTGGCGAATCCATGTTCAGTCAGCAAGTAGATGCCAGCAAAATTGCGCTGGTAGCACTGGGCAAACAGCTGGATCAATGGGGCTTCACCCTGCTCGATTGCCAGATCAGCAATCCGCATCTGCTCAGTATGGGTGCGCTAGAGATTTCACGTGACGAATTCAATCAACATCTAGAAGGCACAACAGAACCGGATCTCTGGGGAAGCTCTTTCGAATGCGCCTCGCGTTGGTAGCAGTAGAACTGCGTCTATTCAGTGATTTCTGCACTTCCAAGCATGATATAGATATGCGTAATCATATCCTGTTGTTCCGTGCTGCCAGGGTCGGTTACATAATGCTCCCACGATACCGTTCCCTGGCTTAAGCCGTGCGCCGACATATACGCCGCCAGTTTTTCGTAGGTCGGCATCATATGGTCATAGGCACCATGGTGCACCGCACGCACCGCCGGTCCCGCAGGTGATAGCCCTGAATTGATATTGCCGGACAATTGGGCTGGGATGAAATCAACCGGTATTGCCGCATCGAACTGATAACCCCCCTCTTGCCAGGCCCGTGTAATGGCCATGGGCTGACCGGTCATTTTGATGCCATTAATATTCATAAAAGCACTGATTTCAGCATAGGCAGCGGCCATTGCCTGGGCAACATCTGTCGATTCCTGGCTGCTGCTGGATGTGACAAACAAAATATCCTGCGATAAGACACTCACGCGTTCAATTTCAATTTGACTGAATTCGGATAGATCCAGTGATTCGGCGTATTGTTTGAGATTCGCCAATCCCCGCTCATAGTCACCACCTACCCAGCGGTCAAACAACAAACCAAAGTATCGGGCCAGGAACGAATCGAGGAAATTGACACCCTTGGTCAGATCAGTATCAAAGAACCACGTAACCTGCGTTGTATCCCCCTCAGAGACCAGCTTGAATCCTGTATCCGCTATACCCTGGGCATCAAAATCCAGCTTGATATTGATTTCTTCATAGGGTTTGCTCGCCACTATTTCCTGCCAACCGCTACCGACCAGATTCGGTTCTCCGATCCAGCTCAAACGTGCACCCACGCCTGTGTCAGGGCCGGAAACAACGAATTCGGCCTGCGGGTCACGTTCGGCCCACGGCGACCATTCGTTGTAATACCTGTAACCGTTAAGCAGCTCAAACATCATGTTTGCAGGTCGGTTGATGCTTATCGAACGTTCAATATGTACCTGTTTGGGCAACAGGTAACCGGTGACCACGAAAGCAGCCAGTAAAAACAGTATAACCAGGCCGACTTTTTTCAATTTATTTCCATGCGTGTGACATTCCGGCTAGCCTAAGAGTCCTGCGATGACAGGTCAAGACAGGTTTTAATCTGAGCGCTTGTCTGGCGTCTCTTCCGGTGGAGGAATTTCAGGCCGGGGTTCTTCAACAGACGTGACGTCACGGGCTGAATGATCCAACGGCTTTTCCCGTTGAGGAAACCAATCCGGGACCCTGTCATCATCTTCCCATGCATAACGTTTAACCGGTGTTATGTCCCAGCGTCGATAAACAATCGCCAGGGCAACACCCAGGATTGCACCGGTCAGGTGAAGCTCCCAGGACATGTTGGGTCGTATTGGCAGTAGACCCCAGATCATTGAGCCGTATAAAAACCAGACCATGATTGAAACCCCGACAGAGCGCATATCCATGCGCAACATTCCGCTGATGAATACATAGGCAAGTAATCCATAAACAAAACCGCTGGCGCCAAAATGTAGGCTGGGTCTACCGATAAACCAGGCCAGCAACCCTGAGCCAATCCAGATGATGGGCATCACACGCATCGCTGATCTGGGGTAGAGGTAAAGAATGGTTGTCAGGCTTACAAGCAGGGGTAAAGTGTTGGAAAACAGATGTTCTACTCCACCATGCAATAGAGGTGCTGTGAACATACCGATCAGGCCATCAAAATGCCTGGGGCGCAATCCAAAACGTGCCAGCCCAAGACCCAAAACACTATCGACAATCAATATCATCCATAATATCCCCACGATCCACAGGGCAATTTTCAAGGCCAGCAGGAAATTTCGCTGCGCCTTTGGCGAAGATGTCACATGGGATTGAGGTCTACCCAGATGCATATGGATTCAACGCTGCTCTTCGGGTAAGGCCGAAGCAATCGCGGCCCTTGTTTGGGACATTAGCTCACGAATACCCTCAGGATCATCGTTACCCACCTCTATTGCAGGATGAATAACCATACGCACCTTACCGGGGAAAATCATCATGGACTTTGGCTTTTGGATGTCTCGGGTACCGATAATGGTTACCGGTAATATTGGCAGATTCTGTGAACAGGCAACGCGGAATGCACCCTTTTTGAATGGTTTTAATTTGCCGTCCGGGCTGCGTCTGCCTTCTGCAAAAAATAACACACCAACTCCATCTCCCACATCATCAAGCGCATCACTCACGGATTTGCGCGCCCGTTCCGGATTGCTTCGATCAACGAATATATGTCCTGCTTTTTCACAACCGATTCCAACACCTGGTGCTTTACGCAGTTCTGCCTTTAACACCCACTTCAAATCCAGTTTCAACCAGCCATACACCAGGAAAATATCATATTGGCTCTGATGATTGCAGACCACCACATAGGTTCTTAACGGATCGGCATTTTCAGCACCTTCAACCGTCACCCCAACGGGTGTCAGCCAGCACAGTACTTTCCCCCAATTTGCCGCAATGTACCGGCTTGCTATCCTAGGACTCGTGATCCACGCAACCAATACGGTTAACCATCCACTCAGCAAGGTGAACAGAAGTCCAAATGGGATGAACAGCAACCAGGCGTAAACCTGGTAAAGCCAAAAGGCAATGCGTTTCATGTGGTAAGAGGCCCAGTTAAAGACGATTAGCCTAACGACAGGTCAGGCCGCTTGCAAACAGAGTGTTGAGTAAAAAAAGAGGGTGTCTTGGCAACACCCTCTTTTAGGTTCAAACACATCCGTAAATGCGGATCAGGCTGCCTTGTCTTTGCTGGTGTCTTTTTCAACGTCCAGCAGACGTTTTGCAGATTGGCTGATCTTAATGGTACGCGGCTTCATCGCCTCGGGTAATTCACGCTCAAGGTCGATGTGTAACAAGCCATTTTCGAGGCTCGCACTCATAACTTTAACGTGATCTGCGAGGTTGAAGCGGCGCTCAAATGAACGTGTCGCAATACCGCGATGCAGGTACTCGCCCTGCTCTTCTTTCTCATCAGCACGGTTTCCGGTGACAACCAGACGGTTCTGTTCTGTGGTGATATCAATCTCACCCTCAGAAAAACCGGCTACTGCCATGGTGATCTGGTAGTGGTCTTCGCCCGTAGTGCGAATGTTGTAGGGAGGGTAACTGTTACCCTGGTCCTGACGGGTTGCTGAACTCATCATTGAGGCCAGACGATCAAAACCAACTGAAGTTCTGTATAGAGGTGAAAAGTCAAAAGTAGTCATTCCGTATTCTCCTAAGGAAGCAATTCGGTCTTAAAAAATACTTCCGCCAATATGGCCGGAAGTTGCCTGTGACCCCCGAAGGCAGCCACATAAATAAACATGGGGATCGTTTTTTCAGCTTCAAGCCCAACATGAAAAACCGCTTACCCACCGGAACCGTAGGGTGGGTAACTTGTTACCCACGAGATCTCTGATTTCAAGCAGATTTTCTTTTTGCGGATATTCCAATGAACTTCCGGTCTCGCACAATTCGCCGGGGGTTGGGTATTCCTCCTGAGGCCGTGAGCCGACAGGACGTCGGCGACCGAGCGACCCAGGGAAGGGCTTGAAGCGTGCCTCAGGAGGAATCCCCAACCCCCGGCGAATCCCCACAGTGAGAGACAGGATTAACCCAATTTGTATCGGACGGCCAATACTTCAAAATTTACGCGACATTCCGGTAAATCCACTTCGGTACTGTCACCTACGGATTTCCCCAACAACGCCTTGGCGACCGGAGAATCAATCGATATGTACCCCTTGGCCGGGTCGGTCTCATCTACACCCACGATACGGTAATCCACCTTTCCTTCCAATGATGTATGCAGAGCAATATGAGCGCCAAAGCGTATCACCGAGACATCTGCAGGCGGTCGATCGACGATTTTCATGATATCTATGCGTTTGCTCAGATAACGTATCCGCCAGTCAATGCCCCCCAACTGCTTCTTGCGGTAGGTATACTCCGCATTTTCCGACCTGTCACCCTCCGCCGCGGCCGCTGCAAGCGCCTTGACGACTTCAGGCCGAAGTTCCCGCCAAAGGTACTGCACTTCCTCGTGCAAACATTTTGCGCCCTCGGGTGTCATATATGGGCTACCCGGCTTTTCAGGTGGTCGCCATCTACCCATTTTGATTCCTCATTTACAGCCCAACTTTCGACACCTGCAAGAAGCGTCATGAAGGTATATAGTAGCCTCATTTACCCACTTCCTTTAGAGGAAATTATCTCATGAACTACAAATTAACCATCACTTTGGTCGTTTTGACAGGCCTGTATGGCTGTCAGCAGGAAGCTGATCAAGCGGCTGTTGCACAGCAGGCAGAACCCAAAGCAGCGCCTGCTGCTACCGCCGTTGAGGCCGCACCCGCCGTTGTTGAACTCTCAAGCGGGATCGACAAGAGTGGTTTCAATGAAGCGGTACGACCTCAGGATAATTTTTTCGACTATGTCAACAGTACCTGGGTAGACAATACCGAAATACCATCTGACAAGGCCCGCTGGGGTACTTTTGACGTACTTGCGGAGCAATCTCAGCGAGATGTTCGCACACTCGTGGAAGAAGTCAGCGCTGCCGAAATTGTCAAGACCGGAACTCCGACACAGAAAATCCGGGATTTCTATAACTCTTACATGGAAGCCGAATCGGCTACTGCAAGAGGTTTGGAAGCCATTCGTGCGGACCTGGACTCCATCACCGCCATTGAAGATATGAACGGGGTATACAGCGCGTTCGGCTCATTAGGCGTTTATGACGTTACCACACCTATCGGCTTCGGAATTTTCTCGGACATGAAAGATCCCGACGTTAATGCCATTTACATGGTGCAGGCTGGCCTGTCACTGCCTGACCGTGATTATTACCTGAAAGATGACGAGCAGTTCGTCAAGGGTCGTCAGCTTTACATGGCTTACGTCACAAATGTCTTCGAGCTTGCCGGTTTTGAAGGTGGTGCAGATCGTGCAGAACGTATGCTGACCCTTGAAACCAGCCTGGCCGAGGTGATGTGGACCAAGGAAGAGAACCGTGACTGGAGCAAGCGTTACAACCCGATGAAAATCGATGAATTGAATGAACTGACTCCCCAGGTCAATTGGAAGGTGTTATTTGAAACAGCCCAATTCCCCGTCGATGCAACATTCCTTGTTTCCCAGCCCAGCTTCTTTGAAGCAGCAGGCAAGATCTTTGCAGACACCTCCCTGGAAACCTGGAAAGACTATCTCAGCTTCCAGACAATCAGTCAGTTTTCGCCTGTCATGGGTGATCAGTATGAACAGTTGTCTTTCAATTTCTACAGCAAGGGTCTCAGAGGTGTGGCAGACCTGGAACCCCGTTGGAAACGCGCAGTTGATTCCGTCAATGGCAACATGGGTGAATTGCTTGGACAGCTTTACGTAGAAAAACATTTCCAGGCTGAATCAAAGGAACGTATGGATATCATGATTCAGAATCTGATCAAGGCCTACGAGGTTTCAATCAAGGATCTCGAGTGGATGAGCGATGATACCAAACGACAGGCTCTGGATAAGTTGCACAAATTCACTCCGAAAATCGGCTATCCCGACAAGTGGATTGATTACACTAAACTCGAGGTCGTCGAGGGCGACCTGATGGCCAATGTCAAGAATGGAGCGACCTTTGCCTATAACCGTCAAATCGACAAACTCGACAAACCGGTTGACCGGACCGAATGGAGTATGACGCCCCAGACCGTCAACGCTTACTACAGCCCGGTTCTGAACGAAATCGTCTTCCCTGCTTCCATTTTGCAGCCACCATTTTTCAATGTGCATGCGGATGAAGCTGCTAACTACGGTGGCATCGGTGCGGCCATCGGTCATGAAATCGGTCATGGCTTCGATGATTCCGGTCGACGTTTCGATGGTGATGGCATATTGCGTGACTGGTGGACAGAGGAAGACACCGAGAAATTCACTGTGCGTAAGAACGCACTCGCTGCGCAGTATGATGGTTATGAGGTGGTTGACGGTCTGACCATCAACGGCCAGTTCACTTCCGGCGAGAACATTGGTGATCTTGGTGGCCTCAGCATCGCCTACCTGGCATACAAAATGTCACTGGATGGAAAAGAAGCCCCCGTCATTGACGGCTGGACTGGCGATCAGCGTTTCTTCCTGGGTTGGGCACAAGTCTGGCGTTCCAAGTCCCGTGATGAAGAATCCAAACGCCGCCTGACGGTTGACCCGCATTCGCCACCAAAATTCCGGGCCAATGGCGCCGCGGTCAATGTACCTGCGTTCTATACCGCTTTTGATGTAAAAGAGGGTGATGGCATGTACCTGGCACCGGAAGACCGGGTCAAGATCTGGTAAGACTTATAAAATCTGCACGTTAAAAACGGCCGCATAAAGGCGGCCGTTTTTATTTGCCTCAACTATATCAAAAAATATCATGCAAAGTTCTGCGACCCTTTTGCCAACCGCCGCGTCATACTAAATGATGATGAGATCAGGCTTCGATATAGACCTTGATGAGCTAACGCTCGCTGGCGCCAGGCGCGGGGATATGCGTGCCTGTGAAAAAATCTATCGCAAGTTTCACAAGCAGTCATTTACCGTGGCTGTGAGAATCTGTAACAACCGGGAGTTGGCACAGGACGTGACCCAGGAAGCTTTCATTACCGCATTTAAACGAATGCACCAGTACCGGGGTGATTCACCCTTCTGGGGCTGGTTGCGGCGAGTGGTCGTCAATCATGCCATCAGCGCCCTGCGTAAACTGCCACGCCACGATGCCGTTGAGCTTGAAGACTATATGTCGCCCCGTAATGGTGACCAGGATGGCCTTGGACAATGCATGGATCTTGAGCAGGCACTGGGGCAACTATGCGATGAAGACCGCATGGTGGTCTGGTTGCATGACGTTGAAGGATACAAACACCGCGAAATTGCCAGCCTGGTTGGTAAAACTGAAAGTTATTCCAAGACCCGCCTGAACCGCGCACGCAAAAAACTCAGACTACTCATATCAGACAGTGATCAACCGATACCACAAAAAGCAACATCTAACGCAATAGCGTAAAGAGAAAACCATGACAGCAAATGATCAATGGAAACAGCAGACATCTGACCCACTCGGCTTGAGCAAGCTGGAGGCCATCGAACCCGGTTACGATGGCTGGGCGCAAATCGGGTCGGCACTGGAAACTCATCAGAACAGCAAACAAAACTGGCGACGTGCCGGTGGTTGGCTGGCAGTCGCTGCGAGTCTTGTCCTGGTTATCAGCGTCAGTCTGCGTAATGGCGAAAACCCCCCTATCAACGAACCTTTATCACCCGGGTTTGCGACGCCGGAGACAAGTCTTGCGTCTGTACCTGTGACAGACAACATAAATGCGCTGATTGGTTTATCCCAGAATATGGAAGGTCAGGTTAAGAAGTTGCGACAGGAAACCAATTCAATGCCAGCCGAATCTGCAATATACGTGGCTGAACTTGAAGACCTGATCGCACAGGTAGACAGCGAATTAAGCTTGACACCCGACTCGATCGACCTGTGGGGGCAACGTGTCAACCTGATGCTGGACCTGGCCGGGATATATCAACAGCAATGGCAAATTGACTACGGCCACATGGCATCACTTTGAATTTACTGAGGCATACATTGATGAAATACAGAAACACCCTGATTTCGCTTGCGACGGCTCTTGTACTCGGCATGACTACCACGGTGATGGCAGCAAGCGATGAAGAAGAATTACAGACCCAACTTGAAGCTGAATATAAAAAGGCCTTGTCGGAAGCAGAACAGGAACGCCATGCGGCAGACGCTTCCATTGAAAAGGCCCGCGAGCAATTGGAGCGTGTTTCCGAGCAACAGGGGGAAAACACACAGGCACGTGCGGCCCAACAGGCAGAAATGGCACAGATGCATGAGGAATTGAACCAGGCACGCAGACAACTACAGCAAACCCAGCGTGAGATCGCCCGAGTTAACCGGGAGGTATCAAGAGCGAGATCAGAAGAACGCCATGCTACCAGCTTCACTTACACCACAAGCGACCGTCCTGTTATCGGTGTCATTCTTGGTGATGCGGATGATGTCGGGGTAAAGGTACTTGGCGTTTCACCGGATGGTCCATCAGAACGCGCCGGTATCAAACAGGGTGATGTGATTGTCGCGGTCGGTGGCCAGGTATTGGCCGCTATTGAAGAGTCTGAAAATGCCAGGGACGGACTCCAGGTGGCGATGTCGGACATCAGGGCCGACGAAGCCCTCACCGTCACGGTAGAACGTGCCGATAAGACCATCGACCTGATAGTGGTTCCGGAAATACGCGAACCACGTACCTGGCACACGGTCACTCGCTTTCCCAGTGCCCCCCATGCCGTTGCTGCCCCTGGTACACCCGAGGAACCAGCCAGGGTGGTCACCATTGAGCGCATTGTGGTTCCCGAGATTGATACCGCCGGGATGGCCGAGCATATCGCGAAAATACGTGTGGAGATCGATGAGCGTCGCGAACTATTGGATAAGGGTGTGCTGGCGCCTGTGAACCGCGAATATGAGTTTGAATTTCATGATATGTCGGAAATGGGTAATTTTGCACTGCACGATGCCAACGTTTGGTTCGGTCTGCCAATGGCTCAGGGCTTACAACTGGCCGAAGTAGATCCTGGCCTGGGTGAGTATTTCAAGACAGACCGTGGTGTGTTGGTACTGAAAGCCAGGGCCGATAATGAACTACAACTGGAGTCCGGTGACGTCATTTTGCAGGTTGGTGATACCGAAGTTAATTCACCTGCCGAGTTCATGCGTGCACTCAGGGGTTTCGAGTCCGGTGATGAAGTTGAAATTGACATCAAACGTAATCGGAAGAATAAGACCTTGAAGACTATTATGCCGGAGAGTCGGATGAGTTTTTTGAAATCAGGTAATGAAGAGATTCACAGCTTCAAGATCACCTCACACACAAACTAAACCCGATTTTCAGACCTGTGAACCGCTCACAGGTCTTCCCACGCCTGAGCTATAATCCCTGTTCCTCTATTTAGATGAATTGAGCTACCAAGCAAACCATGTCTGCAAAACCCGACTCAATCAAGTCCATCCTGTACGCATTATTTGCGAACCTGGCCATCGCCATAGCCAAGGGTGGTGCCGCATTCATGACCGGTTCCGGCGCGATGCTGGCCGAAGCGATTCACTCGTTGGCGGATAGTTGTAACCAGCTCTTGTTGTTGTTTGGAATGAAGCAGTCGGTGCGCCCCCCTGACTCAGATTACCCACTCGGTTACGGTAAGAGTATCTATTTCTGGTCATTCCTGGTCGCGGTCATCCTGTTCAGCCTCGGTGGTATGTTTTCCATTTACGAGGGGGTACACAAATTCACACACCCGCAGCCGCTTACCCAACCAATGATCGCGGTCGGCGTGCTGGTCTTCGCTATCATTGCAGAGTCCGTATCGCTATGGGGTTGTATGCAGGCGGTCAACAAGGAACGCTTCGACCGGTCACTCAGACGCTGGTTTCATGAAAGCAGGAGCAGTGAACTAATAGTCGTATTTGGTGAAGATGTAGCCGCCCTGCTCGGCCTGTGCCTGGCCCTGGTCGCAATACTTGTTGCCGCTATCACCGGTAACCCAATATACGATGCGATCGGCA
>CBDTVF010000024.1:0-14711 GCA_965363775.1 uncultured Gammaproteobacteria bacterium | reverse complement strand
TTCCAAGTTTCCCCATGTTATTGAATTTATCGGCTGGTTATCAATTATTTCGGCTATCATTTTGGCCGTAATAGGACGCAAAAATTTCAACAGCCTAATGGCCTGGGCACTGTCGAAAGTCAAAACCTGGGGACGCCTCAGTGGGCTTTTGGCCATGGCTCTTGGTGCCTTTTTGGTTTATGTGTTTATTTAGCATCAATCGGTAGTATGCGGGCTAGGTGTTCGCTTCATCCTGGAAAATATCTTCTATCGACAATTTAAATAGTCGTGCGACTTTAAACGCCAGTGGCAAACTGGGATCAAATTTCTGTTTCTCGATGGCATTGATAGTCTGCCTGGAAACCTCCAGTTCAGTGGCCAAATCAGCCTGGGTCCAGTCGCGCTCGGCACGCAGCACCTTTAAACGATTTTTCATCGGTATCTGATCCTGCCGAACACTATTCCGGCCATGTAGGTGAAGGCTATAAGTGCGATGAGGTATGAAGACTTCAGATCAGGAACAATACCCGATTTTTCCAATATTGAATAACTGGCGAATACAACCACAGTCACACCCACTGACATAGCCAGGGCATCGAGCTGAATTTTGCGTTCCATTTCATCCAGGTTTTTCAAAAGTCGAATATAGGCGAGTAGCATCCCGATACCGATACTGGTTTGAACTGTAAAAGCCAAAATGGTTGGGAACCCTGGTGAATACCACTGGTATTTTGAGAGGAAGGAGATCAAACCCAGGCTTACTGCCCATGCAAGCGCCCATAAATTAACTATATTGGCGTTTTTTATATCGCGGGCAGGCAGACCTCTACAGGCGATAGCGTCAAGAATTGTTTTCATTGTTTAGTTCCTTTGTCATTATGTAAAGTGTGCTTTACCTGATAGATTAGACAAAACAGACAGGCATGTCAAGTATGCTTGACAAAAAGAATGGTTTTAATGACATTTTGATTAAACCTAACCGCCAGGTAGAAACCGCCTGCCGCCTGAGGTTTGCACGGATTCCACTGGGCACTGGTAGAGTCTTTCGAGGTTTTCCAGGTTTAGTAACTCATTTACCGGGCCTGCCTGCCAGTCACCATCCCCAAATAACATCAGAATATGGCTACAGTAACGAGCCGCCAGGTTGACGTCATGCATGGCAACCATGGCGGAGCGTTGTTCTTCGGCGATCTGCATTTCCACGTGATTCATGATGCGAATCTGGTGTTTCATATCAAGATGGTTGGTGGGTTCATCCAGCAAAAGAATGGCAGGTTCCTGCACGATCAGGGAAGCAAATGCCAGGCGGCGGGCTTCACCACCCGATAGCCCGGTCACACTACGGGATTCAAAACCCTCGAGATCAACAGCACGGATTGCAGCCAGCGCCTTTTGTTTGTCCTGTGGGCCTTCACGCTCCCAATAACCCAGGTGCGGGTGGCGTCCGGTCATTGCCGTTTCGAGTACGCTGGCATCGAAAATGTAAACCGTGTGCTGCTGCAGCATGCCAAGCAGGCGGGCGATGGCGCGGCGTGGTAGCTTGTCTATCGCCTGGTTCTCTAGCAGGACGAGGCCTGAGTCTGGCGGGTCAAGTCCTGCCATACATTTGAGTAACGTGGTTTTACCAATACCATTGGGCCCCAGCAGACCCCAGAACTGGCCTGGCATAAGCTTCAGATCCATCTGGCTACAGATAATCTTACCTGCGATGCTGACGTCAACAGATTGGCATGCTAGTGTCATACGCCTTTTAACCTCGCCCGGTTTAAAAGCAACAGGAACAGCGGTACGCCGAGTAAAGCCGTGATCACCCCAACCGGCAATTGTTGCGGGCTCAGAACCGTACGCGCGAGCGTATCTGACAACACCAGGAACAAACCACCAAACAGTGTTGCTGCCGGTATCAGAATACGATGGTCGGAGCCAACCAGCAAACGCATCAGGTGCGGAACGATCAAACCTACAAAACCGATACTACCGGCAATGGAAACTGCAGTGGCGGTCAATATGGAGGCCAGCAGGTATACCAGCCAGAGCATATGGCGGGTCGGCTCGCCCAGTAATCGTGCGGTGGTTTCACCCATAGCCAGCACGTTCAGGCTACGTGCCAGGCCCAAAGTCAGGATAAAACTACCACCAAGTACAAGTAGCGACCACCAGGGTAGCGTCGCGTAACTCAGGTCACCCATTAGCCAGAACAGCATACCGCGCAAACTGTTATCCGGGCTCAGGGAAAGAATCAGGCTGATCAGCGCCGCCCAACCGGAAGCAGTGACTACACCGGTTAGCAGTAAACGGGTACCACTCCATGGCCCCGTACCCCTTGCAAGCCCGAAGACAATCAGAATCGAAATCAGTGCACCCAGTATTGCCAGCCAAGGCAGAAAAGCGACCGCAACACCGAGGACCATACCCAGAAGTGTCGCAAAAGCTGCTCCGCCCGAAACCCCCAGGACATAAGGATCTGCCAATGGGTTACGTAATAACACCTGCATCAGGCAACCCGACATGGCCAGCATTGAACCCACTACCCATGCTGCCATTGCACGGGGTAGACGTAAGCGCCAGATTAACTCACCATGACGGCTTGAGGAGTCCTGCAAGGCTGTGAGCCATTCAGACCAGCCCAAAGAGACCGAACCGGTGGCACTGGCAAGAAATATACTGCCGATCGACAGTAACAGTAATAAAAAAAGCAGTGATCGGCGTAATGAGATTGGAATCATTTTGCAGGATTGATTAACATAGTTTGTATTATTCAGATTTTAAATTATCGCACGTATTCAGCTAGCTCATAACATCGGCCATGAACACAAACAAAAGAAAAATACAGACATGATCGATCCGGATGGTTTCAGACCCAATGTGGGCATGGTTATCATGAACGGTGATGGCCGCGTATTCTGGGCACAACGTTCTAATAATGATGGCTGGCAATTCCCCCAGGGTGGTATGAATACAGATGAAACTCCCGCGGAGGCCATGTATCGCGAATTGCATGAGGAGACCGGCTTACATAAAGAGCATGTCCAGATGCTGGGTGCCACACCGGGTTGGTTGCGGTACCAGCTACCACGACGGTTCCAGAGGACTCATAGCAAGCCCTTGTGCATAGGTCAAAAGCAGGTATGGTTTTTGTTGAAGCTGCTCGATGACGAAGTGCAATTTAATTTTAAAACAACCAGCGAGCCTGAATTCCGGGATTTTCGTTGGGTGGACTTCTGGTATCCTGCCGATAATGTCATTCGATTCAAACGCCGCGTCTACAGGCAGGCCCTGACACTACTCGAACCCATGATGAATTCGGGTTGAAAACCTCCTCCATTAAAGCTCCGCCCAATTGACAATCATTCTTATTTAGATTTAAAATGTTTGAGTCATAAACAGGAAATTTTCATGTACGTATGTCTCTGCAATGCAGTCACTGATTCTGATATCCGTAATGCGGTAGATGAAGGTGTGCGTAATCTGAAGCAATTGAGGCAGGTAACTGACTGTGGTGCAACTTGCGGGTCTTGTAATGAAATGGCGCTTGAAGTTCTTCAACAGGCAATAACGACAAAACGTCAATCTGAGAGCCTGTTACACATCATGCAATTGGCCTGAGCTACAATACCCACTCATGATGCGGGTCGCTTCAACACCTGCTAAAATTAGTCGGCGTTATGTGCATTATTCCATGGCTGAATTGGCTGGAATGATGACCCTGTCCAATTGAAATCTGAATCATCTAAAGGAGTCCTGCACGATGAAAGGCGATCGTAAGGTTATCGAGTTTCTCAACGCTGTGTTACGTAATGAATTAGCTGCCATCAACCAGTATTTCCTGCATTCACGTATGTACAAGGATATGGGTTTGATGGAACTCGCCAATCACGAATATGAAGAATCCCTGGATGAAATGAAACATGCCGATCAATTGATCGAGCGAATCCTGTTCCTGGAAGGCCTGCCTAAAATGCAGGACATCGGTAAATTGCGAATTGGAGAGGATGTCAAAGAGATGATCGAGTGTGATCTGAAGCTCGAATTGGATGCATTGCCGGAATTGAAGGACGCCATCGTCTGGTGTGAAGAAACCCGCGATTTCGTAAGCCGTGATCTATTTGATTCAATTCTTGTGTCCGAAGAAGAGCATGTTGATTGGTTAGAAACACAATTGGCCCTGATCGATCAGATGGGTGTTGAAAATTACTCACAAGCCAAGATGGGCTGATCTGAGTATTGTTAATGGGTCCGAGCATAAATTATGTTTAGTCATACCTCACAACCTTGCCAGTTCGAACGGGACTGTGCAGTTGTCATGATTCCCTCCGGTGATGAATTAACCATGCCGGCGGGAACCGTCGGCTATATCACTCAATCACTGGGTGGCAGTTTTACCGTTTTTATCGATGGAAACCTGTTTCGCATTGCCGGTATTGATGCCGATGCCATTGGCAAAGAACCCGTCATGCCACCGGCCCTGCCGGAAAATGCCAGTGATGATGATGTAGAAAAACTGGTCTGGTCGCAGATGAAGACCTGCTACGATCCGGAAATCCCGGTCAATATCGTCGATCTCGGTCTGGTATATGCATGTGAGCTAAAACAGAACGAGCAGGGCCAAAGAGAAGTCGCCGTTACCATGACCCTGACTGCACCTGGTTGCGGTATGGGTGACATCATCGTCGAAGACGTACGCAGCAAGATTGAGATCATACCAACGATTTTTAAAGTCGACGTCGACCTGACATTCGAACCGCCATGGAATTATCAGATGATGACCGAAGCCGCGAGGCTCGAAACGGGAATGCTTTAAGCACCGCGTCATCCCGGCCTTCGCCGGGATGACGGTGCCATGACCACACCCGCCAGGATTAAGCTGCCTGCTCTGTCACCGGATCGGGTTTGCTTTTTGCACCCATCCTCAAATAATCGCTCTCGAAATCATCAACCGCAATAATCTCAGCAACCATGGCCCTGACAGCTTCCAGTTCCTTAGCCTCGTCGGCAGTAATAATGGATTGATCAACAGCCATTTGCAATTGTGTCTGAAGGTCCCTGGTATTCAGCTTGCCGGCACTTTCGGCCTTCTGAAGCTTACGTTCCAGAGGCTCGGTCGCGATCACGCGTGGCAATGCCAGTTCCAGCAGACCAACAGGGTTGCTTGCCTTATCAGAGATGAATATACCATCGGTCAGGCGATCACGTGTCTCAGATGGGTGCATCAGCAACTGGGAAACCTTGTGGCCAAGACGATCACCGGGTTGGAGTTCATGCCGGCCCAGTGGGAATATAACCAGGCTCAACAACAGACGGACTCCACGGTTGGGGAAGTTATCCACGACCAGCCCAAGGGCATTTTGAATCTTGTTAATGGCATCATGGAATGCCCACGCCAGAATCGGCTGATCCGCTGCCGGTCTTCCCTGGATTTCAAATCTTTTCAGCATGGCCGAGCAGATATACAGTTGACTTAAAACATCACCAAGACGGCCTGAAATACGTTCTTTATATTTCAACTTGCCACCGAGTGTCAGCATCGCAATATCCGATGCAAATGCGAGGGCGGCTGAATAACGTGTCAGTTTGCGATAATACTTGGCGGTTTTACGGTCGCTTGGTACCGCTGCAAAACGGGCAAAACTCAAACCCAGCATCATGCTGCGTACCGCATTGCCAATACTATAGCCAATGTGCCCAAACAACTGCGTGTCAAATTCCTCAAGACCTTTGACCTTGTCTTCCATCCTGGCAGCCTGCATTTCTTTTAATACATAAGGGTGGCACCGAATGGCACCTTGTCCGAAAATCATCATGCTGCGAGTCAGGATATTTGCGCCTTCCACGGTGATCCAGATGGGTGCGCCCTGCCAGGCCCTTCCGAGATAGTTTCGTGGGCCCATGATGACGCCCTTGCCACCATGTACGTCCATGGCGTCGGTGATAACCTGACGGGCCATCTCCGTTGCATGGTATTTGGCGATCGCTGAAGGCACAGCAGGTTTTTCACCCATGTCTACCGCGGTCGCAGTCATTCGTGAAAGGGCGGATGTGGCATAGGTATGGGCTGCGATTCGGCACATAACCGCCTCGACGCCTTCAAACCGACCGATGGGCAGGTTGAACTGTTTGCGAATACGGGCATAGGCCCCGGTGGTCAGTGCGCACAGTTTTGCGCCACCGGAAGAGGAGGAGGGTAGTGTAATCGCACGTCCGACTGCCAATAGCTCAATGAGCATACGCCAGCCGTGACCAGCCATGTCGATGCCACCCACCAGGGTATCCAGGGGTACAAATACGTCTTTGCCACGCACCGGTCCATTGTGGAAGGGTACGTTCAGGGGCATATGTCTTGAGCCGATGTCCATTCCTGGAGTATCACTGGGGACGAGTGCCACACTGATACCCAAATCTTCTTTATCACCTACCAGGCCATCAGGGTCATACAACCTGAATGCAAGTCCGACAATGGTCGCCACCGGTGCCAGTGTTATGTAGCGCTTGTCAAAATTAAGACGCATACCCAGAACTTCTTTGCCTTTGTATTTGCGCTTACAAATAACGCCGGTATCAGGGATGGAAGTTGCATCTGAACCGGCCGTTGGGCCAGTCAGGCCAAAACAGGGTATTTCTTCGCCTTTAGCCAGGCGGGGCAGGTAGTAATTCTTTTGTTCTTCTGTGCCGTAATGAACCAGGAGTTCTGCAGGCCCCAGTGAATTGGGTACAGCCACCGTACTGCCCGCGACAGCACATACAGACCCGAGTTTCTGCAATACAGCGCGATGCGCCAATGCGGAAAACTCCAGTCCACCGAATTCCTTTGGTATGATCATGCCGAAAAACTTGTTTTCTTTTAAGAAACTCCAGACTTCAGGGGGCAAATCGGCAAGTTCGTGCGAATTTTCCCAGGGTTTCAGCATTTGACAGAGTTCTTCAACCGGTCCGTCGACAAAAGCCTGTTCTTCCGCGCTCAATTCCGGCCAGTGCTGTTGCAGCAATGAACTCCACTTGGGGTTGCCTGCGAATAACTCACCTTCCCAGCCTACTGTGCCAGCTTCCAAAGCGACCTTTTCGGTATCGGAGAGTGTCGGCAGCATTTTGCGATAAATGGCCAGGAATGGTGCGCTTAGCCATTGACGGCGGAAGGGCTTGTAGTTGAGTGGAATAGCGACGGCAGCAAACAAAACGGCCAAAACAGTAATTGCCAGCATTGAAACATCCGTGAAGATGGCAAAACCAACCAACACCAGCACCATTCCCAACGTCCAGTTCAACAAGGACATGCCACGAAAAGCTGCGGTGAGTGATAAACCCAGCAAGCATAAAATTAGAATCCAGAACATTTCAGTAACCTCCGAAAAACCAAATATCGTCATACAAGAGACAACAACACAAAAAAATAGTGCCGCCATACGCCAGAGTATGGTAAATTTTCAGCCTGGAGTCAACTGCTGTCGGAGGTGTATCGAAACGCCTTTGTCGGTTATCCTTGACAGAATCTATTTAATTCAAAGCTGGGTATTGCTTGTGATTCAATCAGCAACGAAAAAGAAAGAACGATCAACCCTGAGTGCAGGTGACTGGGAGCAGCAAGCGCTTGTGCTGATCGCGGAAAAAGGCATCCGGGCGGTCGCCGTGGAGTCTCTTGCAAGACGCATGGGTGTCACCAAGGGCAGTTTTTACTGGCATTTCCCCAACCGGGACGCCCTGTTGGAACAGTCTCTATTGCGCTGGGAAAAACACGATAAGGCCAATCTGCTGGCATCATTGAGTGCCATTTCGGACCCCCGCGATAGATTGCGGTCGTTTTTCAGACGGACCAGTCGTGAAAAACTCACACACGATGTTTACAGTTCTTTGTGTTCTGCTGCTGATCATCCGCAGGTCGAGCCCTTGCTGGAAAGGGTGGCAGAACGTCGTATGAAACACATTGAAATGGCCTTTGCTGAAATCGGGTTTGATTCTGCCGAGGCATCGCATCGTGCGCGTCTGACCTATTCAGCCTACCTGGGGTTTCTGCAACTACAGAGACAGCACCAGGCACCCAATTTAAGCTCAGAGGAATTTGAAGCCTATATGACTCACGTTATTGCGACTTTAATTCCTGGAAAGTAAAGTTATATGTGAATATCTGGGCTGTCCAGGGCAGGCCAGAACCGGTGCCCTAACCCGGTATGGGAAGGTGTCTGCGGAACAGGCTTTGTTTCAGGATAATAATGGATTCAAGATTTGCTATTTTTTCCAGCACGGCCAGGCGTTCCTTGATAAATCGCTCATAGTCACCCAAATCCTGGGTGACTACCCTGAGCACATATAATTATCACATTAGTAGATGATATTGCAGTAATCTCCTCTTCGTCATATGTTAATATTTTCGTCATGAAAACCATCATTGAACCATTCAGAATTAAGTCCGTAGAGCCCATCCGCATGACCACACGCGAAGAGCGTGAGCGCTGTATCAAGGATGCTTACTACAACCTCTTCACCTTGCACTCCGATGACGTGTTGATCGATCTCTTGACCGATTCGGGCACATCCAGCATGAGTGCACGCCAATGGGGCGCCCTGATGCAGGGCGATGAATCCTACGCCGGGAGCCCGTCTTTCTACCGTTTCAAACACGCGGTGGATAACCTGATGCCTTTCAAATACCTGATTCCCACACACCAGGGACGGGCCGCTGAAAGTATCCTGTTTACCATCGTGGCTGACTCCAGCCATTCGATCCCCAACAACACACATTTCGACACGACCCGTGCCAATGTCGAAGCGCAGGGTGCCGAGGCAGTCGACCTGGTCATCAGCGAGGGGCGTGACCCGGAGTCGGAACATCCGTTCAAAGGCAATATGGACATTGTTGCACTGGAAAATTTCATAAATCAAAAGGGTGTTGAAAACATACCCGTGTGCATGCTGACCGTGACCAATAACTCCGGCGGTGGGCAGCCGGTTTCCATGGAGAATATTCGCCAGACGCGTGAGGTCTGTGGTCGTCACGGCATTCCATTGTTTATCGATGCCTGCCGTTTCGCTGAAAACGCCTGGTTTATCAAGCAACGTGAACCGGGATACAGTGACACGCCGGTGGTGGATATCGTGCGTGAAATGTTTTCTTATGCCGACGGTTGCACGATGAGCGCCAAGAAAGACGGTTTGTCCAATAGCGGCGGCTGGCTGGCAATGAACAACGAAGACTGGGCGGTGGAATGCCGAAACCGGTTGATCCTCACCGAGGGCTTCTCAACTTATGGCGGCTTGACCGGGCGTGATCTCGACGCCATCGCCATCGGTCTGGAGGAGGTTGTGCAGGAGGATTACCTGAACTACCGCATTGCATCCACACAATACGTTGCGCGCCACATAGCTGAGGCTGGCGTGCCTATCATGCAACCGGCCGGCGGTCACGCGGTATATATCGATGCGAAACGCTTCCTGCCCCATATCCCACCACTTCAGTACCCGGGCCAGTCTTTGGCTGTAGAACTCTACAAACAAGGCGGTATAAGGGGCTGCGAAATCGGCACCGCGATGTTCGGGCTGCAGCCGGATGGAGAGGAAAAACCCGCCCAGATGGACCTGGTACGTCTGGCCATTCCGCGGCGAGTGTATACACAAAGCCAGATGGACTATGTCATCGAGGTCGTTCAGGAGGTTTTTGAGGGCCGGGATTCAATGCGTGGCATGAGGTTTGTGCGCCAGCCGCGCGCGCTGCGCCATTTCACCGGTCGCTTCGACTACGTCGATTAATGGACTTGATGAGCACGGGTCACTGTCGGGCCGATGCTCACAACCCTATGGCAACCTGGATACCGCTTTTATCGTGACCTGTATTTTGCCCGCCGATTGCAGCTGTATTTTGTTGAACACCTGCATGGCATCCGGCCACCAATTTAGAAGGTAAGCCCATGAAACTTCGCATTTTATCTGCAAATGATGTTCGCAAGGCGCTGCCAATGGCAGACGCTATTGAGGCTATGAAAACTGCCTTTGTACAGCTATCGGCTAACCAGGCTGTCGTACCACTGCGGATACATATGGGGTTTGAAAATCCCCAGGGTACCACGCTGGTCATGCCCGCGTGTCTGCCGGAGAACAATCAGTTAGCTGTTAAGGTCGTCTCTATCTTTCCCGATAATCGAAAAAAAAATGAACCGGTGATCTACGCGATGGTATTGGTCCTGGACGGACAGACGGGCAGGCCGCTGGCCATGGTGGAAGGAAGCGCACTCACTGCCATCCGCACAGGTGCAGGATCCGGTGCCGCCACAGATTTACTGGCCCGAGAAGACTCATCTGTGCTGGCTATCCTGGGTAGCGGCGTACAAGCAAGATCACAGCTGGAAGCGGTATGCTCGGTGCGTGCGATACGCGAAGTACGAGTTTACGGCGCCAGATACGAGGAGGCGGTTGTTTTCGCCCGTGAAATGCAGGGAAAAGCTGCAATTCCACAGCAGGTGCAAGTCATGCCAAATGCGGAGTCTGCCGTTCGAGGTGCAGACATTATCTGCGCGGCTACGTCCTCGTCGACACCGGTACTCGATTATAGCTGGCTGTCACCGGGTGCACATATCAACGGTATCGGTTCCTACATGCCCAGCATGCAAGAGATTGATGCAGAGACAGTAAAGCAGGCTGTTGTCGTGGTTGACTCGCGTGACGCAGCACTTGTCGAAGCCGGTGACCTTATCATTCCGTTGCAAGCCGGGATCATCAACGAGGCGCATATTCACGGTGAGTTGGGAGAAATCGTAGCCGGATTAAAACCGGGACGCATCAACCCACAGCAAATCACTTTTTTTAAATCGGTGGGTGTAGCAGTGCAGGATGTGGTTGCCAGCCAGCTCGCCCTGAAAAATGCTGAATCACAAAATCTGGGTGCGATCGTTAATATGTAAAACCCTGTATTGGATTACGTAAGAACTCATGTTCCCTGATTGGATGCTGGGTTATGCTTCCTGATACCCGTAGGGCCCAAAATTATGAAGACCTATTTGCCCAGTATTTTTAACGATGCCATTGGCCCTGTAATGCGCGGGGGCTCCAGCTCGCATGTTGCAGCAGCGCATCGCATCGGGGCACTGGCCCGTGATTACATGAAGGGGGAGTTTGACAGTGTCCTGATCGAATATGATCCCGGTGGGTCATTGGAGTCCACGCACAGCAGCCAGGGTTCAGACATGGGGCTGTTCACGGGTTTAATGGGCTGGGATGTCACGGATGAACGTATGCTCGATGCCATCACGCATCTTAAAAACCAGGGCATAAACGTTGAAATACGCATCACTGATTACCAGGCGATCCATGCCAGTACCTACAAGCTCACACTTTCCAACCAGGAGGAAAGCAACTGCTTTATCGCCATCTCAACGGGTGGCGGTATGATTGAGGTGACTGAGATCAATGGCTGCAAGTTATCAATGTTTGGTGATTATCATGAGACCTTGATTTCATGCGTGGATGCAACAATCAGGGATACACTTGATGGTGATCACGTGCTTTTGCATAAGGGCCCTGATGGATATGTTATTCAAGTGAAGGGCCAGGCTTTTGTCGATCAGACCCGGTTGCCGGATGGCTGCGATGTCAGGACCTTAAAACCTGTTTTGCCCATTGGCGCATATCGGGAGCCAATGGTTCCCTTTGTTGATAGCCAAGAACTCATTGCCTTTAATGCAGATAGAGATCTGGAGCTCTGGGAACTTGCCCTTATGTACGAAAGTGCACGTGGCAATATCCCTGAAGAAATTGTTTTTGAAAAGATGCGCGACATCATTCGCATCCTGGATAAGTCCATTGCGCAGGGTATTGCAGGCACGACTTATGCGGACCGTATTTATCCTGCCCAGGCTCCCGCCTTTGAAGAGAAGATGACAACTGGTTCACTCATGGATCTTGGTCTCAGTAACAATGTGATACTGGCGGTCACAGCACTTATGGATGTCAAAAGTTCAATGGGTATCATCGTGGCAGCCCCGACAGCCGGGGCTTGTGGCACCCTGCCTGGTGCTTGTCTTGGTGTGGCGAACGCCCTCAACATGTCTGAAGATAAGAAAGTCAGGGCCATGTTAGCGGCAGGGTTGATCGGTGTATTTATTGCCGGGAAGGCCACTTTTTCAGCTGAACTGGGAGGTTGTCAGGCAGAAACAGGATCAGGTTCGGCGATGGCGGCGGCGGCCCTGGTTACTCTGTTTGATGGAACATTTGAGCAGGCGCTTGGTGCAGCATCCATGGCCTTACAAAATACCTTTGGTCTTGTTTGTGATCCTGTTGCAAATCGCGTTGAGGCTCCTTGTTTGGGTAAAAACGTCATGATGGCAGGCAACGCGCTTTTTGTGACCAATATGATACTGACTGGCTTTGAGCCACTGATTCCGCTTGATGAGGTGATTGTTGCCATGCACAAAGTGGGTCAGGCCCTTCCCTGTGAGCTAAGGTGTACCGGAAAAGGGGGTCTGGCGATGACACCAACAGCCCAACGCCTGTTGTTGGGCGAGCTACCGGGTATGTAACCCAAGGTGATTGATGAATAATTCCTCCTTAAGCGATAAAGTTATCATCGTTACTGGCGCCGCTTCTGGAATGGGTCTTGCCGCCACCTGTCGACTGCGGCAGCTTGGCGCTACGGTCTATGCTGCCGACCGCAATGAACAGGCTCTTGTTGAAACCTGTAAAGAAAGCGGAGCGATCTCTTTTGTCATTGACATCAGCAGGGTTGGGCAGTGCGACGAGGTTGTCGCAAAAGCTGTCAGAGAACAGGGCAGGTTGGACGGCATCGTCAATTTTGCCGGAGTTATCAAGCGCAGCGGTATACTGGAATGCAGTGATGAGGAGTTTGATTTTGTTATGGATGTCAACGTCAAAGGCTGTTTTTATCTGTGCCGCGCTGCGGCGCGAGTCATGAAGAAGCAGGGTTTTGGCTCGATCGTCAATATCAGCTCCATCTGGAGTGACATTGCCGCCAGCGGCGTTTTCGGTTATTGCGTTTCCAAGGGGGCGGTCAGTCAGATTACCCGCGCTGCCGCCCTGGACCTTGCAGGCAGCGGCGTGCGGGTCAACGAGGTGCGACCCGGTGAAACAAAAACTGCCATGTTGGCCTCTGAGCGTGGTTACGCCATGAGTCGGCAGGAAATGGATCAGAAACTACAGGACATTGCCGAGTCGATTCCCGAAAAGCGTCTCGCCGAACCTTCTGAAATCGCCAATGCAGCCATCTTTCTGCTTTCTGATGAATCCAGCTATATGCAAGGTGCCAGCATTACTGTCGATGGAGCATATACCATATGTTAGAAGACAAATTCTACCGTCCCCTTGGCAAAACCGGGCTACATGTTTCCCCTATTTGTCTGGGCACCGACAATTTCGCCAATCCAACAACATCCGAAGAGTCACTCGCCATCATCAATTGCGCTGTGGATAATGGTATCAACCTGATTGATACCGCCAACTCCTACGCTGATGGCCGCAGTGAAGAGATAATCGGCCAGTTCTTCAAAGAAAGCGGTCGCCGTGATGAAATTATTCTGACCACAAAAGTATATTACCCTGTCGGTAATAGGGGTATTAACGACAAAGGCGCTTCCCGAAAGCACATTATCAAGGCCTGTGAAGATTCACTGCGCCGACTTAAATGTGATTATATCGATATCTATCAGACCCATCGTGTTTGCATGAACACGCCCCTTGAAGAAACCCTGGGAGCTCTCAGTGATCTCCGAAGCCAGGGGAAGATCCGTTATGCCGGTTCAACCACTTCGCCAGGGTGGAAAATAACTGAGTCCTCAATGCTGGCAGAGTACAAGGGATTCATTCATATGGTTTCCGAGCAGTTGCCCTATAACCTGCTTGATCGTCGGGTGGAGAACGAGATTTTGCCTGCGGCAGCAGCGGCCGGACTTGCCGTCTTTGTATGGTCTCCTTTAGCCATGGGGTTGCTAAGCGGACGCTACGATCCCAGTAAGCCAGAAACTTTTGATACGCCGCGTTTCAATCGTGGTGGTATTTATGCCGAGCGTATCACTCAAAAGGCCGCTGCTGTTGGTCAGGCCTTTGCTCAGCTGGCACAGGGTTTTGCCTTGAAGCCGGCGCATCTGGCCTTGCTGTGGGTCAAGGATCAAGCGCATATCACTGCGCCTCTTTGTGGGCCGCGCACCCTCGAGCAACTGGAAGATGTGCTGCCGATCATGCAGATGAGCCTGACAGATGAAATGCGCATGGCTTGTGACAAATTGGTGCCTCCAGGAAGCGCCATTGCCAACTTTCTTAATTCCGCGCCATGGATGAAAGGTAAATTGCTTTAGGAACAGCCCAATAAGGCTCATGTGAATTGACAGGGGAGAAACTAATCCAATTGGGCAACGGCCGACCGCTTGAACCATTGGGTGAATGCATGTGGGGGATAGACGATAGCTAGTTAAACTAGTTTAGTGTATACCCGTCCGCCCTTTGGACCTGACCGCTCAGAATTTCCAGTTGATGGAAGTGATGATGGCATCGCGGGAACCAACGAAACCATTGTATTCGGCAGACCAGGAAAAACGTTTGTTAATGTCCCAGTTAAAGCCAACCAGAGCATTCCACTTATCCTTGTTTTCTTGTTCAATGATGTAATCGAAACTCAGTAAGCCATCCGGCGTTTCAGCGATTCCATCAATCGTCAGGTCAGAGTTGAGATAATTGCCCCCGGCAAATAAAGACAAATTGCCATTTCTTCCCAGGTTGATGGTTTTGCCAAATCGTGGTGTGGC
>CBDTVF010000023.1:0-14752 GCA_965363775.1 uncultured Gammaproteobacteria bacterium | reverse complement strand
CGTGGTTTTTACTATGACCGCAGCTATGACCAGCCTTTTGAATTACCCGGCATCTGGATCAGTCCTGCGGAGCTACAGGCCCTGCTGACCGCCCGCCAGGTACTGGGCAATGTACAACCCGGGTTGCTGGAGGGTGAACTGCAGTCTTTGCAGGGACGTATTTCCTCCCTGTTGCAACAAAAAGGTGTGGATGCACAGGAGAGTCAATCACGTATTCATATTCAGTCCGTCGCCGGCAGGGCGGTGCCCGAGCACCTGTTTCAGGATGTAATGGGTGCGTTGATCGGACGTCAGCAGTTACATATTTCCTACCACGGCAGACGTAAAGACGATGTCAGTGAAAGGGATATATCACCGCAACGCCTGACCCAGTACCGCAATTCCTGGTATCTCGATGCCTGGTGTCACAAGGCCGAGGGATTGCGGAGTTTTTCACTGGAGCGTATCAGTGACCAGGCGCTTTTGGATAAAGATGCCAAAGAGATGCCCGCTAAAGTTCTGGCCGCACACTTTGACAGTTCCTATGGCATATTTTCGGGGCCGGCTGAAAACAAGGCAAGGCTAAAATTCAGCCCGGAAATGTCGCGCTGGATTGCAGAGGAACAATGGCATCCCGACCAGAAGGGTTCCTATGATGAAGAAGGTGCCTGGACACTTGAGCTGCCCTTTAGCAGCGCACGCGAACTGGTCATGGACATCATGAGATATGGTCCTGAAGTGGAAGTCATATCACCCGATTCCCTGCGGGAAGCCGTAGCAGAGTCTGCCCGCCAGGCCGCTGCGATATATGACTGAACCCGTAGGGTGGGTAACTTGTTACCCACGGTATGTTGGTTCCAATCCTCACTGTTGGGTTATGTTCAGGACATGGTGAGATCGGGAACCGGTCGAGAGGGCAGCCTGGGCTGTGTGCGGCGCGATTGTTTCGGGTATGCACGGTGGTTGGCCCGTGGGTAACAAGTTACCCCGACCCGATCGTGTGCACGTTTAAAACAACATATCGTGCGTGACAATGTACGCACCCCACGAAAACATACATTCCATGCCTTCTCATGATTTGAGAACAGCCTGTGTTCTCCTGTATTTCAGCGAACAGGAGGTTGGGTTATGCAAAGGGCGGTTCTTCAACGGGCGACACTCACAGGCTTTCAAACACAGGCGACGCGAGTTGTGCCTGGACATGGTACTGGTTTAGAAGATCAGGCTGTTAATGATGATTCTTTTCTGGATGATTCTTTTCGGGACAACTCTTACCGGGATGACCCTTGCCAGAAAGAAAGCTCGCGACTCATGCTGGTGGTGTCGGTGCTGGCCAATGCGATTGGAGGCTCACTCCTGCTGAGTGGAATGTATTTCCTGCCTCATCTTATTGGGAGAATTTTAAGTTAAAAGCTGCATAGTTCATCCGCGGTCAGGCATACCTCTCCTGCCTGACTGCGGTTTTTTTAAACGTGTTTGCCGCCGGTCCAGCCACCACTGGATAGCACTTTTTCACCCATTTCATTGGGCGCTTCCTCGAGGTCGGTAGCCATTGAGTCATTCCAGCGGTTGAGGAAGCCGTACAGGCAGACTGCGCCGAGAATCTGAACGATCTGATCATCTGTCCAGTGTTCTTTCAGACGGGAAAACAATTCTGCATCCACTGCGTTGGGAACAGAACCCGCAGCCATTGCGAAGTCCAGCGCGGCGCGTTCGGCTTCTGAATAAAGCGGGCTCCATTGGTACTCCCAGATCGCATCCAGTTTTTCCTGCGATACATCATGGATTTTTGCCGCGATCAGCGAGTGCGCTTCACAATACTGGCAACCGGCAGCGCGGCTTGAGAAATGCGCAATCAAACGCATCAGGCCAAGGTCTACGCTGCCTTCCGGATCCATCACACCTTTTGTCAGTGCAACGAAGCCCTTTACCATTCCTGGTCGCCGCTGCATGGTCAGTATGCTGTTGGGTACAAAACCCAGTATGTCTGCAAAAACAGCAAAGTCATCCTGCAGTTCAGGCGTGGTTTCCGGCGGTAGAGGCTTCATATGTGACATGTTTATTCCATCTGGTCGTTCAAAGTGAATAGTATAATCTGCCTCAGGCAGCCTCGTATGATACCCCGGTTTGCTAATCTGAAGTTTTCATCGGGCCGTTCAGAAGCGCATCTCGGGTGGCCTGAATAATCACATCCACTTCCTCGCTTTTGATATCAAATGGTGGTGTAAAACGCAGTGCATTGGTTCCACCGTGGATCACATTAATACCATGTTTACGCATATACTCCTCGGAAGAACCCGCCCCGTAACTCTTGAAACGTGCAGGGTCCAGCTCGGCGCTGCATAACAAACCAGTACCTTGTACCTTGGTAATAGAACCACCCAGTTCGTCTTTCAATGCCGTCAGTTTTTCAAAAAATTCATGCCCCCGGTCAACGATGTTCCGTCGTATTTCAGGTGTAATGCCGTTTAGAACCGAGACAGCAATATCGAGTGCCCGCGGGTTGGTTGTCATGGTATTGCCATAAACACCGGCACGATAAAGTTGAGACGTGCTATCGCTCAAGGCCAACACCGACAGTGGGTACTGGCCGCCATTCATGGCCTTGGAATAGGTTTCCATATCCGGTGCTGGGAGATTTTCAAAACCCGGGTAATCAACTATGGACAACACACCCTGGGCACGCAAACCGGCCTGGATGGAATCAACAAGCAATAAGGCACCATGGGCTTCGGTTAACTCCCTGGCACGTGCATAAAATTCAGGAGTTATTGGCAGACCGGGGCTGCCTTCACCCATGACCGGCTCCATGAAGAAGGATTCAATGAACAGCTGATGTTTCTCAGCGTACTCGAAGACCTGCTCCAGCTGATCAATATTGTTGGGTTCAACCGTCAGGAGATTATCGTAGTCACGGAAACTGGCAAGATATTTGCAGCTGATGGCACGGGTAGAATCTGAATATCGTGCGGGCCTGTCTGTACGTCCATGGAAAGCACTCTTCAAGCTCAGGATGCGAATGGGCTTGCTGGCGTGTTTGCCGCCCGGGTCGGTCATGATCCTGGCATTAATATCAGAAATACGTGCGGCCAGCGTGACCGCCTCTGAACCACTGTTCAGACAGAAAAAGCGTTCAAATGGACAGTTACCACGTTTGTGGCCAATTTCCTTGCGTAGTGCATCAATCAGACGCTTCTGGCTAAAAGACGGTGTCATGACATTGGCCATGATATGTGGCTTATTCATAGCCTTGAGAACACCTTCCGGTGCATGGCCCAGACCAAGCATGCCATAGCCACCACACTCATACAGCACCGCGCCACGGGAACTGACAACCCACGGACCGGAACCGGCCACTGCGACGTATGGGTTGATTGCATCTACCGGGTAGAAGTTAACGAAACCATTTTGCACCGCAGCCACCAGTTCATTTTCAGGCAGTGCCATCAGTTCCGGCATTTCATCCAACAAAGCCAGGAATTCGATGTACGCAGCATCAACAACCGCAGCCAGTCTTTCATCCTTCTGTGCAAATTTCAGCAGAGTTTCATCGTCCAGGCCGTGAGTTTGTACGGCCCCGCCATGACTGCGCATTGCATTAAGTTTTTCCAGCATTTTCATTGAGTGAAACTCCTTAAATTCGGGGTCAATAAATCGGGTGGCGCAAGAATATCACACCCCACCAGAGCCGGTAAACCGTAGCAATTCTTTTTTTTCAAAATGTAGGGTGCGTAACTTGTTACGCACGTTTTTCATTGATTTTTTAAACGTGCGTAACGAGTTACGCACCCTACGAATCTAATGCCGGGCAAGTGCCCACTCTACATGTTCACGCACCATCGCAGAGCTGTGATTTAGCCGGCCTTTCAGCGCCTTGATGACAGGATCGGAAGTATCTGCGTTGCCCAATGCGACTGCGATATTTCGTAACCAGCACTCGTGTCCGATACGGCGTATTGCGCTGCCTTCAGTACGTTTTAGAAACTGCTCTTCCGACCATTGAAACAGGTCGATCAGTTCCGCAGCGTCGAGTCCATGACGGGGAGCAAAATCCTGCTCTTGTGTTGGCCGGGCGAAACGGTTCCAGGGGCAAACCAGCTGGCAGTCATCGCAACCGTAAATTCGGTTGCCCATCATAGGCCGGAACTCTTCGGGAATACTGTCACGAAGCTCGATGGTCAGGTAGGAAATACAACGTCTTGCATCTACCGTGTAGGGCGCAACGATGGCCCGGGTAGGGCAGATATCAATGCATTTGGTGCAGACACCACAGTGCTCGGCAACCGGCGTATCAATCGGCAACGGTAAATCAGTGTAAATCTCGCCCAGGAAAAACCAGCTGCCTGCTTGCTTGTTGATCAGGTTGGAATGTTTGCCTATCCATCCCAGGCCGGCTTTTTCAGCCAGCGCCTTCTCCAGTACCGGTGCTGAATCCACAAATACGCGGTAACCAAACGGCCCCGCATGTTCCTCTATTTGCCGAGCCAGCTTTTGCAACCGTTTACGCATCAGCTTGTGATAATCACGACCAAGTGCGTAACGGGAAACGACACCCTTCGAGGGCTCTTCGAGTAACAATTCAATATCTGCCGCTGTTCCGGGCAGGTAATCCAACCGTGCTGAAATAACCCGAATCGTACCAGGATGGAGTTCTTGCGGACGGCTGCGGCGTGTACCGTGGCGTTGCATGTAATCCATGTTTCCGTGAAAGCCTTTGCCCAGCCAGTCATTGAGATGGATTTCATGCTCAGCCAGGTCGATATCGGTGAAACCCAGTTGCTGGAACCCCAGTTCCTTGCCCCAGCAACGAATATGTTCTGCCAGATCATTCATTTCAGATCCGGGCGTATGTTCCGTATCGCTATTTTCAGGGTGCTTGGGGAGGTTCACTGAATGATTCACCGTTATAATGGCCTTCTGAATTGATTGGAGGCCTCATGATGGAAAGTTCCAGTTGCAAATTGTATACCGCGGAGCAGGTTCGTGGGATTGATTATGTTGCGATTCATGAATTAGGCATCGCAGGTTATGAATTGATGTGTCGCGCCGGTGCTGCTGTGTTGGATGAAGCACGCCAACGTTTCCCATCCGCCCGGCATTGGCTGATCATGTGTGGTCCGGGTAATAACGGTGGCGATGGTTACGTGGTGGCGAGGTTGGCTGCCGAACAGGGTATTGATGTGACGGTCTGTTCCATGATCGATCCAATAGAGTTAAAAGGAGATGCTGCGCGCGCATCATCCGACTGGCAGTCCAGGGGTGGCGAGTTTCTCGAATGGCCGCTGGATGAAGACATATCCTGTGATCTGGCACTGGACGCCTTGCTGGGTACGGGCATTGACCGCGAGGTAGGTGGTCAGTACCGGCAGGCCATTGCTTTCTTAAACCAGCTTGAATGTCCCAAGCTGGCCATCGATATCTCCTCAGGCTTAAATGCAGATACCGGTCGCGTCATGGGCTGTGCTGTCCGGGCTGACAGCAGCGTGACTTTCGTCGGGCGCAAACGCGGTATGTATACGGCCGACGGCCCGGATTATTGCGGTTCCGTCACTTTTGATGACCTGTCTATTCCATCCAAAGCTGCCCAGTTGCATTCCGGTAGTGCCGGTGAGTTGTTGGGGGCGGATGCGCTGACTGAAATCATAAAACCCAGGCTGCGGAATTCACACAAGGGTAATTTTGGTCACGTGTTGGCTGTCGGTGGCATTGAGGGTATGAGCGGTGCAATTCGCTTGTGTGGCGAAGCAGCCTTGCGCAGCGGTGCCGGCAGGGTAACCCTGGCAACCGCTTCAGCACATGCAAGCCTGATCAACCTTGCCCGGCCTGAACTTATGGTCAAAGCCATGGGTGGCGATAATGAGAGCTTGTCTTTGCCGTCCGGGGATTTTGTTGTGGCGGTCGGACCTGGCCTTGGTGACACCAACTGGTCTGAATCCCTTTTCAAGACCTGTCTTGAGATGCAAACCCCGCTGGTGATTGACGCAGATGGTTTGAATCTGTTGGCAAGACTAGCGCATCAAGAGATCCCAAAGCGTGACAACTGGATTCTGACACCGCATCCGGCTGAGGCGGGGCGTTTACTGGGTTGTAAGGTCTTAGAAATCCAGCAGGACAGGGTTAAATCAGCGATGGCTATTGCCAAACGATTTAACGCATCGGTCGTTTTGAAAGGTTGTGGCACGATCGTGGCGGATCCTTCAGGTGAATATGCGATTTGTCCATATGGCAATCCCGGAATGGCCACTGCCGGTAGTGGTGATGTGCTAACAGGTATTGTCGTGGCCTTGCTGGGCCAGGGTCTGGCATGTTTTGATGCAGCGAAAGCCGGGGTGCTTGCACATGCCCTGGCTGGAGATCTTGCGGCAGAACAGGTTGGGGAAGTGTCTTTGATCGCCGGTGACATTATCAACTGCCTGTCCGATGTTTGGAGTTCGGTGAAAGTATGAATGGGTCTGTATTGACGGCCGACCGGGGTGAATTGGCTTTTCCCAGTGAGAAGGACCTTGAGGTATTCGCGAATAAATTTGCGTCTGATGTGAAGGTGCCTTTGGTTATCTGGTTGGAGGGTGATCTTGGTGCCGGTAAAACAGCCTTTGCCAGGGCCTTGATCCACGCCCTGGGTTACAAAGGCCGGGTAAAAAGTCCAACTTACGGTTTACTTGAGCATTATCAACTTGCCTCCTTGCAGGTTTTGCACATGGACTTGTACCGGATCGGTGATCCGGGGGAACTTGAATTTCTGGGTGTAACAGATTTGCTGGATGATCAGACTATTTTGCTGATCGAATGGCCGGAGAGGGGAGAGGGATGGATCCCGAAAGCGGACTTCATATTCAGATTTGCCTATGCGGAACAGGGACGGGATCTGTATTGGACAGCCTTCACTGAGATGGCACAAGCATGTGGAATGCAAGATTTCTATACCTAATCAGCTGCTTTAGCTAATATCCATATCCTACGGTTTTTTATCAGAAACTATTGCTTTTTCGCGAAAAGCAATTCATCATTAAGAATACGACATGGAGGTGTAACTGTGGGGTTTGGATGCCAGTGAGCAAACGCTTATTAATAGCCGTCTTGCTTTTGCTGACCTCGATGCAGGTTCTGGCTGCAGAGGTGAGTGGCTTCCGTGTATGGGCAGATCCCGTTAAAACCCGCGCTGTTCTTGACCTTGATCGTAAAACTGCCTACAAACTTTTTACCCTGAAAAATCCGGATCGCGTCGTTGTGGACTTACAGGGTTCCTCCATTGATATCCCGCTCATACTGGATAAAGAACATGCCGGTGTCATTACCGGTGTTCGTTATGGTCAACCGGACAAAAAAACACTCCGGGTAGTTTTTGACTTGAGTGAGAGTGCCGAGCTAAAGAGTTTCCTGCTGGATCCAACTGCGCAGTACAGCCACCGACTGGTAATTGACCTGTTCTCAAAATCAGGCAGGCAGAAATCCTCATTGATCAAATACGTTACAGATATCAGCAAGCCCAACCGAGGTGTGGTCATTGCTATCGATGCCGGTCATGGTGGCGAAGACCCGGGTGCCATTGGTAAAAAGAAGACGCGCGAAAAAGATGTCGTACTACGGATTGCCCGTGAACTTAAAAAAACCATCGATTCGGAACCTGGCATGCAGGCTGTTTTGACCCGTGATGGCGATTACTATATTCCGTTACGTGGGCGTTATGAGATAGCGCGCAAAGCACGCGCTGATCTTTTCGTATCCATACACGCCGATGCTTTCAGCAAGCGCAGCGTGCAGGGGAGTTCGGTTTTTGTATTGTCGGCCCGCGGTGCCAGTAGTGAATTTGCACGTCTGTTAGCCGATAGTGAAAACGCCTCTGACCTGGTGGGTGGCGTAACACTCAGCGACAAAGATGACATGCTTGCCTCGGTGTTGCTGGATCTTTCCCAAAGCGCTACACGTGAGGCGAGTAACAAGGTTGCCAATGATATATTGGGTGCATTGAAACGTACCGTTAAAACACATAAAAATCATGTCGGTAGAGCCAATTTCATGGTGCTTAAATCGCCTGACGTACCTTCGGTGCTGGTTGAAACGGCGTTCATCAGTAACCCCAGTGAAGAAAAACGCCTGACCGAAAAAGAGTTTCAGCAGCGTATGGCAAGGGCCATCACACGTGGTATTCGTGATTACTTTTACTCCAGTCCGCCCCCCGGCACCTGGATAGCAGCAAACCGTGATGGTTTTAAGTACACCGTCGCACGTGGCGATACCCTTGGCGGTATAGCGAACCGGCATAGCGTTAGCCTGAGCAGCTTACGAAACGCAAATAAAATACGCGGTGATGTGATCCACGTCGGTCGCGAATTAGTCATTCCTACCAGCTAACACCAAGCCACACCACAAGTTACGCAGCCTACGGCTTGAACTGAAAGCAAATACAAGCTAAAAGGGTACGCATGTCTATTCGTCAACTACCAGATCTCCTGATCAATCAAATTGCTGCTGGCGAAGTCGTTGAGCGACCGTCTTCCGTGGTCAAGGAGTTGATTGAAAACAGTCTGGATGCGGGTGCGCAGTCTATCCAGGTGACCCTGGAGCAAGGCGGCAAGCGTCTGGTCCGGGTCGTTGATGATGGTTGCGGGATTCCAAAGGATGAATTGCTTTTGGCGTTGGCGCGTCATGCCACCAGTAAAATTTCTTCGCTGGAAGAACTGGAAGAAGTTGAATCCATGGGTTTCAGGGGTGAGGCATTGCCGAGTATGGCGTCGGTTAGCAGGATGACCATTACCTCCCGGGTCGTGAATGCTGAACACGCCTGGCAGGTCAAAACGGCCAACGGTGAAATAGAAACTGCCATTCCCGCTGCGGGTTCACCAGGCACAACTGTTGAGCTACGTGATTTGTTTTACAACGTACCAGCACGTCGAAAATTCATGCGTGCCGACCGGACAGAATTCTCGCACGTTGACGAACTGGTTAAACGGTTTGCATTGGCGCGACCGGATATCGGTTTCCAGCTACAGCATAACAACCGAATCGTTCGTCAGTTCCCGCCGGTAAACACTGAAGAACAGGTACTGGGAAGGCTGCAAGCAGTGATCGGGCCGGAATTTGTTGAACACGCCTTGAATATTGATGAGCAGCGGGGTTCATTCGGTCTTCGTGGCTGGGTGGCCGAACCCCGATATAACCGCTCACAGGCTGACCGGCAGTTCTTTTTTGTGAATGGCCGCGTTATAAAGGACCGACTGGTTGCACATGCGATCCGACAGGCTTTCCGGGATGTGCTGTTTCATGGTCGTCACCCCGCATTCGTGCTTTTCCTTGAAATTCCATATGCGGGTGTCGACGTAAATGTCCACCCACAGAAACACGAAGTTCGTTTCCGGGATTCCCGTTCGGTACACGATTTTATTTATTCCACACTCAACCGCTGCCTGGCGGGTGCTGGTGTCGGCGGTGGTGCCTTGCGACCTGGTACTGAAGTCAATGATCCCGGCATCACGGGTCAAACCGGTGAGTGGGCTGCACAGCAACCGACAATGCCAATTAACGTAGCCGAGCAGATGCAAAGTTACGCACAGTTGGTTTCTTCTCCATTACGCAACGTCGGTGCTCAATCGGGTAGTTCGGGTGGTTCGGCGGAATTTCCAACGGAGCAGGAGAGCGATGAATTCCCTCCCATGGGTTTCGCGCTGGCGCAACTTCATGGCATCTACATTTTGGCTCAAAATCAGCATGGCCTGGTGCTGGTGGATATGCATGCCGCACATGAGCGTATCACTTATGAGCGCTTCAAAGCCGGCCTGGCACAGGAAGGTATACGCAGTCAGAACCTTTTGGTACCGGTGACGGTGCATGTCAGTGAGCGGGAAGCGGATATGGTAGAAGAGCATTCTGCCGCCCTCGAAACGCTGGGTATCAGTTGTGACCGCTCAGGCCCGCAAACCATCGCCGTCAGAAAAGTGCCAACCTTGCTACAGCAGGCAGATATTTCCCGATTGTTGCAGGACGTGCTGTCGGAGCTAGCCTCGGATGGTAAAAGTGTGAAAATTGAATCTGAAATGAATGAAATCCTCTCTTCCATGGCCTGTCATGGCTCGGTACGGGCTAACCGTCAGCTGAATACAGCGGAAATGAATGCCTTGCTGCGTGACATGGAAAGAACAGAGCGCGCCGCGCAATGCAACCATGGCAGACCCACCTGGGTTCAGCTGGATATGCAAAACCTGGACCGTCTTTTTCTGCGCGGACGCTAGAGACCCCGGGGAAGCCGATTTGAAGCCCGATAAGCAGCCAGCTGCCATTTTCCTGATGGGACCGACCGCCTCCGGAAAAACCAGTTTGGCGATTGAACTTTGCGAACGTTTTCCATTGGAGATCATCAGCGTTGATTCAGCGTTGGTATACCGGGATATGGACATCGGGACCGCGAAACCTGATGCCGAAACCCTCAAACAGGCACCTCATCGCCTGATAGATATTCGGGACCCTTCTGAAAGCTACTCAGCGGCAGAGTTTCGCAATGATGCGCTGGTGGAAATGGAGTCCATCGCATCCGCCGGTAAAGTACCGTTACTGGTGGGTGGAACCATGTTGTATTTCCGCGCACTCGAGTTTGGCTTGTCTGATTTGCCCGCTGCAGATCCTGAGGTTCGAAAGTCGCTGGAACAACAGGCTGCTGATATTGGCTGGTCTGCAATGCACGAAATTTTGGCACAAAAAGATCCGCAGGCTGCTGCACGTATCCATCCCAATGACCCGCAACGTATCCAGAGGGCACTTGAAATCATCCGGATTAGCGGCAGGTCGATGACTGAGTTGCAGCAGGAATCGTTGGGAGACGCACTGGATTACCGCTTACACAAGATTATCATCTCACCGGAACCACGCAGCATTTTGCATGAACGTATCGAACAACGTTTTGATTTAATGATGGAAGGTGGGTTTGTCGACGAACTTAAATCACTCTACGAGCGCCCGGATCTGAACGCAGACCTGCCTTCCATGCGAGCGGTGGGCTATCGCCAGGCATGGGAATGGCTGGAGGGTGGTTGCTCGTTTGAACAGATGCGTGAAAAAGCCATTGCAGCGACCAGGCAACTCGCCAAGCGACAACTCACTTGGTTAAGGCGTGAAAGTGCTTCTGTATGGTATGATTTACAGGCAGAAGGGTCGAAGCAGAAAATTGTAAAACTGCTAAAGGAATTCCTTGAAGCGTAGAGCTCTCGCACCCATATATTCTGTTCCGTAACCAGTCGGACATTAATAAAAATCTAGGAGGAACAGTTATGTCCAAGGGTCAATCTTTACAAGAACCTTTCTTAAATGCCTTACGTCGCGAACGCGTGCCAGTTGCTATCTACCTGGTTAACGGGATTAAGCTTCAGGGTCAGGTTGAGTCATTTGATCAGTTTGTGGTGCTGCTTAAAAATTCAGTCAGCCAGATGATTTATAAACACGCCATCTCAACCGTTGTACCCGCCAGGAACGTCAGTGTTTACGAAGAGGATGAAGGCTAATCAGAAGGATTTATAAGTTTGTTTGAACGGGCAGCGCGGGGAAACCGCGCAGTTTTGCTTCATCCGGTATTTGCAGATACCGGTCCGGAACTTCTAGATGAATTTCAAGAGTTATGCCGTTCTGCGGGTGTAGAAATCACTGCGATCATAACATCACCACGCGACCGTCCGGACGCACGATTTTTCGTTGGAAGTGGAAAAATTGACGAAGTAGCTGAACGGGCTTCGGTAACTGGTGCCGACATGGTGCTGGTTAGCAGACCGTTATCGGCTATCCAGGAACGCAATATTGAAAAACGCTGTGAATGCCGTGTGCTTGATCGCACCACGCTGATACTGGATATTTTTGCACAACGCGCACGTTCCCACGAAGGTAAATTGCAGGTCGAGCTGGCGCAGCTTCGACATATTTCAACCCGCCTGGTAAGGGGCTGGACCCATCTGGAACGTCAAAAAGGCGGTATTGGTCTGCGCGGACCGGGTGAGACCCAACTGGAAACCGACCGTCGACTCATTGGACAGCGTATTAGCTATCTCAAAGGTCGACTCGACAAGGTGCGCAAGCAACGTTCGCAAAGTCGACGCAGGCGCGAGCGGGCGCATGTGTTTACAGTAGCACTCGTGGGTTATACCAACGCCGGCAAATCAACACTTTTCAACTCATTGACTGATTCGGATGTTGGCACGCAGGACATGCAGTTTGCGACCCTCGATCCGACCGTCCGGCAATTACCCCATATTCCGACAGGAAACGTGTTACTGGTTGATACGGTCGGTTTCGTCAGTGACCTGCCACACGAACTGGTTGCCGCTTTCCATGCCACTCTGCAGGAAACGCGCGAAGCAGACCTGCTACTGCATGTGATTGATGCCTCAGATCCATTTCATCAGCAACGTGAGCACGATGTTGAGGATGTCCTCGAAAGTATCAACGCCACTGGTATACCCATCGTTCGGGTATTCAATAAATATGACCTGGTAGACCGGCTTGCAGGCAGCCAGGAGAATGCCGACGGGCAGATTCAGCGTATCGATGTTTCCGCATTGCTTGGTACGGGGCTCGATGAATTGAAGGAATGTATTGCCGTAAGGTTGAAAGGCGAACGGATCAATACCTGGGTCAGTCTCGAAGGCCGGCATGCAAAACTGCGTTCACAACTGTTTGACCTGGGTGCTGTTGAAGAAGAAAAATCGACTGATGATGGTCACTGGCTATTGCACATTAATCTGTCCCAGCAGGATGCCGAGCATCTTGGCCGTATGCCGGGTGCAGAAGGCCTGTTGGTACGCGATATGATATTGTCACCATCGGCACTTGTAGCCCGGCAGGGTGAGCCCTAAAATATGCGCATTGAAAACCTGTCAACGGATTTGAAACCCGCCTTGCAGAAATCGTATTAATAGTTAAATCAAGACGCAATGTCGCGTCTGGCACTGGAGAATTTAATGCCCTGGAAAGAGCCTGGTAAGGGAGATAAAGATCCCTGGAAATCAGGTGGCGAACAGCCGCCCGATCTTGAAGAAATATTTGGAAATGTGAGTAGACGTCTGCAAGCCCTGTTTGGTGGCGGTAAAGGTTCCGGCTCCGGCAAAGGTGAAAGCAGCGGCGGTAGTGGAGCAGGTGGTGCAATCTCGCTGCTGTTAGTGCTGGCAATTTTCTGGGCGGGCTATGATTCGGTGCATGTCATCGATGAAGCCGAGCAGGGTGTGGTACTGCGTTTTGGAAAATACTCACGCACACTGAATCCGGGTTTTAATTTGACCTTGCCGAGACCGTTCGAAACCCTGACTAAAGTCAATGTCAATAATGTCCGTGTGGTTGAAGACCGCGGTCATATGCTGACCGGTGATGAAAATCTTGTGGAGTTTACCTACAAGGTTCAATACCGGATCAATAACGCACAGCATTTCATGTTCAGGGTTCGAGATCCTGAAATCACATTGCGACAGGCAGCGGAAAGCGCCTTGAGAGAATCGGTGGGTACCAATAGCCTTGATGCGATTCTTGAAGGTAATGCCAGGACCAAGGTCAGAATTGAAACCCAGCGTGTCTTACAGGAGACCCTGGACTTGTATGAAGCAGGTTTGCAGGTCACCGAGTTCAACCTGGTTGATGTCAATGTTCCGATGCAGGTCCGCGAAGCATATTCCGATGTCATCCGTGCGCGTGAGGATCGCGAGCGGTTTACCGAGGAGGCCCGGGTACACGCCAATAGTGTGATTCCGGGAGCACGTGGTACTGCAGCTCGTATCGGACAGGAAGCGGCAGGTTACAGGGCTCAAACCATTGCACTGGCTGAAGGTGAAGCCAGTCGTTTTTCACAGGTGCTAACCGAATATAGATTGGCACCCACGGTGACACGAAAACGTATGTATCTTGAAACAATGGAAAGCGTATATTCCAGGAACAGGAAAGTCTTTCTCGATGTAGATTCGAGTGGCAATATTCTGTATTTGCCACTTGATGGCTCGGCTAACGGTAACAACTCTGCCCCAATAATGCCGCCGATCAAAACACCGGTCGGTGTAAATAGTCAGGAAAACAATGGCGACTCCCGTGCCAGAACCCGGGAGGGAAGACAATGAAAAGACCATTAATAGCAATTTTGCTGCTCGTTCTCGGTGGCCTGGGCCTTGCCAGTTTGTTTACCGTGAGTGAGACAGAGTATGCGATCCGCTTTCAATTGGGCCGTATCATCAAGGTGGACTACCAGCCTGGCTTAAATGTCAAATGGCCATTTGTGAATAACATCCGGAAGTTTGATAGACGTATCCTGACCCTTGATACCTCACCTGAATTGATGCTGACCTCGGAGCAGAAGTACGTCAACGTAGACTCCTTCGTCAAATGGCGGATCGTTGATGTTGCACGTTTCTATACATCCACACAGGGTAATGAAGCCATCGCGTTGAACCGCTTGCACGGCATCGTCAGCGATCGTATCCGTAATCAGATCGCCAGCCGTACGCTGGTCGAAGTCGTGTCTGAGCAGCGTGTTACCACCATGAAGGCAGTGGCTGAGGCCGCCAACTCGGCAGCTGAAGAATTTGGTATCGAAGTGGTTGATGTTCGTATCAAGAGTATCGAACTGCCAGACGATGTTCGTGAATCCGTATTCCGTCGTATGGCCGCCGATCGTCAGAAGGCTGCCAATCTGTATCGGTTTGAAGGCCGGGAAGCAGCGGAGCGGATTCGTTCCGATGCTGACAGGCAGGTACAGGTACTGATGGCTGAAGCCGAACGTGATGGCCAGAAGGTACGCGGTGAGGGCGATGCTATCGCC
>CBDTVF010000022.1:0-15108 GCA_965363775.1 uncultured Gammaproteobacteria bacterium | reverse complement strand
GGAGGGCGAGTTATCCAGGTCCGCTGCTGCCAATCTTGGTGTCGGAGGACAAATCGCCTTGCAGGGCACCGATGTTCGTGCCGAGCTGATTTATATTTCTACGGTCATCGATCCTCAAACGCAAACTGTGCATGTTCGGGCTCAACCCGAAGACGCATCGAGCCTGATGCCGGGTCAGCTAAGCCGCTGGGATGTGCTGTCCGGTGGCCAGATACTTACCGTGCCATCGAGTGCGGTGGTAAAACTCGACGGTAAGGATGTGGTGTATGTGTTAGTCCCATCAGGCTTCGAAGTACGGGAAGTAAGGGTCAAAAGCACCGGCAGCGCAGCATGGATAGTGCTGGACGGTCTGGTAACGGGTGATAAGGTCGCTGTGGTCGGAACCGCCGCGCTCAAGGGCATGAGCATGGGGCTCGGCGGGGGAGACGAATAGTGTCACTTGCTGCCCTGGTCCGGTTCTCCCTGACCCAACGCTTGCTGATGCTGCTTGTTGTAGCACTGCTTATTCCGGCTGGCTGGTTTGCCTTTTACACCATCCCGATTGATGCTTTTCCGGATATCTCACCTACCCAGGTGAAGATCATCATGAAAGCACCTGGTATGACACCCGAGGAGGTGGAGTCCCGGATTACACGTCTGATTGAAGTCGAACTGCTCGGTGTACAACGCCAGACCATGCTTCGTTCGATTGCCAAGTATGCCTTGACCGATATCACTGTTGATTTTGAAGAAGGCACCGACATTTACTGGGCCCGACAGCAGGTTGCCGAACGTCTCACAGCTGTGAGGGATGATCTCCCGGAGGGTGTTAGTGGTGGATTGGCGCCGATGAGTACACCGCTGGGCGAAATGTACATGTTCACGGTAGACAGCGACGAGTTATCCATCACCGAGCGCCGTTACCTGCTGGACTGGGTGATACGTCCTGCCTTGCGCACGGTGTCCGGTGTGGCAGATGTTAATGCTTTGGGTGGCAAGGTCAAAACCTACAGCATCAGCCCGAGGTCCGACGCCATGCTGGCCCTGGGTGTTACCACCGGAGATATGGCGGAGGCACTTGAATCCAATAATCAGAACGACGGGGCTGGTCGTCTCAAACGGGGTGAAGAAGCCCTGTTGGTTCGTTCCGAAGGTGCCCTGGTCAGTATTGAGTCAATCAGGCAAACCCCTATCCTTAACGAGAGTGGCAAGCTCATCACGCTGGGAATGGTGGCGGATGTGTTCCTGGGTAGCCTGGAACGCTACGGGGCAGTGACTGAAAGTGGAAAAGGTGAGGTCGTAGAGGGCTTGGTCGTCAGTCTGCGTGGCGCCAATGCACGCGATGTCATTATCGATATTGAACAGAAACTGGACGAGTTGCGTGAAAGTTTGCCGGACCATGTTTCAATCAACACGTTTTATAACCGCAGTCATTTGGTCAACCGGGCGGTGGCGACCGTTTCAAAGGCCCTGGTCGAGGCCGTTGTGCTGGTGCTGATATTGCTGGGTCTGTTTTTAGGCAACATTCGTTCAGCACTCACCGTGGCCCTTATTCTGCCGCTTTCGGCTATGGTCACGTTCATCGCGATGCGGGCAACCGGTATGTCAGCCAATCTGATGAGCCTCGGTGGTCTGGCGATTGCGATTGGACTGCTGGTAGATGCAGCGGTGGTGGTTGTTGAAAATATTGTCACAAGATTATCGGCTGACAGCAGCCAGGCACTGCCACGATTGCATATCATCTACCGTGCGGTAAAGGATGTGACCATTCCGGTTACCTCCGGCATCCTGATTATTATCCTGGTGTTCCTGCCCTTGCTTTCTTTACAGGGTCTGGAGGGCAAGTTGTTTAGCCCGGTGGCACTCACCATCGTTTATGCGCTTGCAGGCTCATTGGTATTGTCACTCACGGTGATTCCGGTGCTCGCTTCCTTCCTGATCACATCCGGAAATCACGAGGAACCATGGTTGCCACGCAAACTGTCCGCGATATACGTGCCCATGTTGAACAAGGCACTGGAACAGGAGTGGCGTGTTTTATTACCGGCAGCTGTCCTGCTGGTTGCATCAATTGTCTCGTTTCCTTTTATTGGAAAAACCTTCATGCCGACCATGGATGAGGGCGATATCATCGTGCAATTAGAAAAACTACCATCCATCAACCTGGAAACATCCCTCCAGCTTGACCAGGTGGTGGAAAATGCCCTCGTTGAGCAAGTACCTGAAATCCGTCGCATCGTCGCCCGTACGGGCTCGGATGAGTTAGGTATGGATCCAATGAGCCTTAACGAAACCGATATGTTCCTTGAATTGAACCCGCCTGATGAGTGGCGTATGGATAGTAAAGCGGAACTGGAAGATGCCATTCGGGCCGTGCTGGAGCAATTCAGGGGCATTAACTATGGGTTTACCCAGCCGATTGATATGCGTGTATCTGAAATGTTGACCGGTTCCCGAGGTGATCTTGCCGTCAAAATATTCGGTCACGATCTTGGCGTTTTGAATGGACTGGCAGGTGAAGTAGCGAAGGTTTTGAACGGTATTGAAGGGAGCACAGACGTTCTCACCGGTGTGAACGAGGGCATGCAATACATCGTGTTGCGACCCAAACGGGATATGATCGGCCGTTATGGTGTGAACCTGCAGCAGGTGCTTGACCATGTGAAGGTCCTGGTGGAAGGATTGCCGGCGGGTATGGTGATCGAGGGTTCTGCCAGGGTACCCATTATTTTGCGCTATGCGCAGACGGATGGTGACCCGCTGGACAAGTTTGCGGCCGAGTTGATCAATCTTCCCGGTGGAGATTACGTATCTCTCTCAACCCTGGTGGCTGCTGAGCGGGTGGAGGGGCCTGTATCGGTGAAACGTGAACAGGGACGCCGATTCGTGGTTGTCATGTCCAATGTGAAAGACCGTGACCTGGTCAGTTTTGTGCAAGAGGCCCAGTCTGAAATCGGTAATTCAGTCAAATTACCCACCGGCTACCACATGGAGTGGGGCGGTGAGTTTGAAAATCAGCAACGTGCTGCGCGCCGCTTGATGATGGTGGTGCCGGTAGCGGTTGTGCTGATTTTCCTTCTGCTTTTCTCGACCTTCCGTTCTGTTACGCAGGCCGGACTGGTATTAGCCAATGTCCCGTTGGCGCTGATAGGCGGTGTGTTGGCGCTGGCCATATCCGGTGAATATCTTTCCGTACCGGCATCGGTCGGTTTTATTGCGCTGATGGGTATTGCGGTACTTAACGGTGTCGTGATGCTCAGTTATTTCAATCAACTACGTAACCGCGGTTTGGCGATTGACGAAGTTGTCCGGTTAGGTTCCGAACGACGTCTACGCCCGGTCCTGATGACCGCATCGATAGCAGCGTTGGGGCTGTTGCCGTTATTGTTCATGACGGGCCCGGGCTCGGAAATCCAGAAACCACTGGCCATCGTGGTAATAGGTGGTCTGATCACCAGTACTGCTTTGACACTATTCATCTTGCCGGTGCTCTACCGGCGCTTTACAAACCTGGAGCTCAAATGAACCAGCAATGCCTATTGAGACTGAATATTCCACCCAATCTGGAAGAGGATGTGGTTGACCTGTTATTGGCATCTGAAGAAATCCCCGGTTTCCAGTCTTACCCTACCCGTGGCCATGGCCAGGTTGGGGCCATGACCATCGCCGAACAGGTCGAAGGACGGCGCAACCGGGTGCAGTTCGAAATAGTATTGGATAATGAGCTATTGGAAGCACTTTTACAGAAGCTAAAAGAATCCCTCCCGGTCCCGGATATTATCTATTGGGTATTACCGATCTCAGCAAGCGGCCGTCTATACGAATCGGGTGCGTAACGCGTTAGGCGCAGGCTATCGGTCGTAACTCGTAACGCACAAATTACTGGGATGTAGGGTGCGTAACTTGTTACGCACGAGGCAAATTCAATAATTGGTGGGTGACGGGCACAAGATATCTCGTGGGTATATGGATCGTGATTTTCTATGCACGGAGTATTCGTGGGTAACAAGTTACCCACCCTACGTGTACCGTGCACAACCCGTCACATCAGCACCAACAAGCACTCTATGCACCAAGCTGGTGCACAAACAAAGCGCTACTGTACCAACTTAACCGGCTTTTATCGTGTCTCCGCTCTTTTTCACACCTAAGTCATTATTATTTCTTTCAAAACCACAATGGCCTGATTCCTGCATATATATAAACCCAGCGTTCACATGCAAGGATTCAAAAATGCGATTAGTCACTGCGATTATCAAACCATTCAAGCTCGATGACGTCCGGGATGCCCTGGCAGAAATCGGTGTCAGTGGTATTACCGTGACCGAGGTCAAGGGCTTTGGTCGACAGAAAGGTCACACAGAACTCTATCGGGGGGCGGAGTACATAGTCGACTTCCTTCCAAAAATAAAACTCGAAACGGCGGTTACCAGTGACCTGGTGGAACGGGTTGTTGAGGCAATTGTCCAGGCTGCCCAAACCGGAAAAATCGGTGACGGCAAAGTCTTCGTGCACAAACTCGATGAGGTTGTGCGTATCCGTACGGGTGAAACCGGCGCACAGGCCATATAGGAGGAGAACGATATGGAAAACCAAATTTTTGAACTTCAGTATGCCATTGATACCTTCTATTTCCTGGTATGTGGTGCACTTGTCATGTGGATGGCGGCCGGCTTTTCTCTATTGGAGTCGGGTCTTGTCCGCTCCAAGAATACCGTTGAGATACTGACTAAGAATATCGCGCTTTATGCAGTGGCCTGCATTATGTACATGGCAACGGGTTATGCGCTGATGTATGGCGGAGGATGGTTCTTGCAGGGGATTGAGGCATTTGACCTCGGCGAGGTATTAAGCAGTTCTGCAGAGAATGGCTTTGACGGTGACAGTGTCTATTCACCTGCTTCTGACTTCTTCTTCCAGGTTGTGTTTGTCGCAACCGCGATGTCGATTGTTTCGGGAGCAGTTGCTGAGCGCATGAAGTTATGGGCATTCCTGGTTTTTGCCATTTTCATGACTGGTTTTATTTACCCGATGGAAGGCTCCTGGACCTGGGGCAGCAATGATGTATTCGGAATGTTCAACCTCGGTGACCTTGGTTTCAGTGATTTTGCGGGCTCCGGTATTGTTCATCTTGCAGGTGCCGCGGCGGCACTGGCGGGGGTTCTGTTGCTGGGTGCAAGAAAGGGCAAGTACACAAGTGATGGAAAAACCATCGCCATCCCCGGCGCCAATCTGCCACTGGCCACGCTCGGCACATTCATTCTGTGGATGGGCTGGTTTGGTTTCAACGGTGGTTCTGTGCTCAAGCTGGCAGATGCGGCAAATGCGCATTCAGTTGCAATGGTGTTTTTAAATACCAATGCGGCAGCAGCAGCTGGACTGGTCGGGGCATTATTAACCGCCCGCGCCCTGTTTGGCAAAGCCGACCTGACCATGGCGTTGAACGGCGCGCTGGCAGGGTTGGTAGCGATTACCGCTGAGCCTTCAACACCCACTGCATTGCAGGCATCGTTATTTGGTCTGATCGCCGGGATCATTGTTGTCTTTAGCATCCTTGGTATGGATCGGCTGAAAATTGATGACCCCGTTGGTGCGATTTCAGTGCATGGTGTGATTGGATTGTTTGGTCTGCTACTGGTGCCGCTTACCAATGGCGATTCCAGCTTTACCGGTCAATTGGCCGGCGCGGCCACCATTTTCACCTGGGTATTCGGTGCCAGCCTGTTGGTATGGTTCGCGTTGAAACTGACCATGGGTGTGCGTGTCAGCGAGGAAGAGGAATACGAAGGTCTCGATATCGGAGAGTGCGGCATGGAAGCCTATCCGGAATTCACCTCCTCAACGTAGGGTGGGTAACTTGTTACCCACGAATGACAGGGTCCTTGAGCACAGGCCCATGCGCTTCGTTTTTCCCCGTGGGTAACAAGTTACCCACCCCACGTGAGGTGCATGATTTGTTACGCACGGGGTTGGGTTAATCGTGGGTAACAAGTTACCCACCCTACTGGGCCTTAAACTGCTGACGATAAGCATGCAGTAACGGCTCGGTGTAGCCACTGGGCTGCTCATTGCCTTTGAATACCAGGTCACAAGCTGCAGAGAAAGCGATACTGTCGGCAAAGTTTGGCGCCATATTCATATAAGCAGGATCACCGGCGTTTTGGCCATCGACGACCATGGCCATACGCTGCAGGGTTTCCATTACCTGCTCTTCGTTGCAAAGGCCGTGTTTTAACCAGTTGGCAATATGTTGACTGGAAATCCGCAGGGTCGCCCGGTCTTCCATCAGGCCAACATGATTAATGTCCGGCACTTTAGAACAACCCACGCCCTGTTCAACCCAGCGCACCACGTAACCCAGCAGGCCCTGTGCATTGTTGTCCAGTTCATTCTGAATGGCTTCGGCAGACGGCTTTTCATCACCCATCAGGGGGATGGATAAAATATCATCGACACTGGCGCGTTGACGATTTGCCAATTCAGTTTGGCGGTCAGCCACATTAACCCGGTGGTAGTGCAGGGCATGCAGTGTAGCCGCCGTCGGTGAAGGTACCCAGGCGGTATTTGCCCCCGCCATCGGGTGGGCAATTTTAGCCTCCATCATGTCGGCCATATTATCGGGAGTTGGCCACATGCCCTTACCGATTTGAGCCCGGCCTTTCAGTCCGCAGGCCAAGCCAAGGTCAACATTCTGATCTTCGTAAGCCAAAATCCACGGCATTGTCTTTAGCTGCTCTTTGGCCGCAAAAGCGCCGGCATTTTTGCTGGTGTGCAATTCGTCGCCTGTACGATCCAGAAAGCCGGTATTGATAAATGCGACGCGGTTTTTCACGGCGCGAATGCATTCTTTGAGATTAACCGAGGTGCGGCGTTCTTCATCCATAATGCCAACTTTCAGGGTGTAGCGATCCAACCCCAAAGCATCTTCAACCCGGCCAAACAGCTCATCAGTGAAGGCCACTTCATCCGGGCCATGCATCTTCGGTTTTACGATATAGATGCTGCCTGTTCGGGAATTATGCAGGTCAGAATTGTCTTTCAGATCATGCATGGCGGCCAGCGTTGTCATCATGGCATCCATGATGCCCTCCGGCACCTCAAAACCCTCTTTATCGAGAATCGCAGGATTGGTCATCAAGTGGCCTACATTACGCACGAACAGCAGGCTTCGACCCGGCAATTTAAGCAAACCACCATCTGGTGTGGTGTATTCGCGATCGGCATTCATTTTCCGCAGGACGGTTTTGCCGTTCTTTTCAAGGGTTTCTTCCAGGTCACCTTTCATCAAGCCCAGCCAATTGTGATAAACCAGCGCTTTATCCTCGGCGTCAACCGCTGCAACAGAATCTTCGCAGTCCATAATCGTGGTCAGCGCGGCTTCCACAATCACATCACTGACGCCGGCAGCATCAGCAGAGCCAATAGGGCTAGCCGGGTTAAATTGAATGTCTAAATGCAATAGATTGTTCTTGATCAATACTGATTCCGGGTTCTCCGTGCTTCCCGTATAGCCAGCAAACTGTTCGGGGTTCGCCAACGTGACACAGGAGCCATCGCTCAACGAGATTTTCAATGCGCCACTTTCAGCGTGGTAAGCTGTGGAGTCTGCATGGGAGCCACTAGCCAACGGGGCTGCTTGATCCAATACCCTGCGAGCATAAGCGATCACTCTGGCGCCACGTACCGGGTTATATGGCCCTGCTTTTCCAGCACCGCCGTCTTCCGTGATCACATCACTGCCATAGAGTGCGTCGTAAAGACTGCCCCAGCGGGCGTTTGCGGCGTTTAGTGCGAAGCGGGCATTCATCACCGGTACAACCAGCTGTGGCCCGGCCTGCAATGCAATTTCAGGGTCCACGTTATTGGTCTCAATCTGGAAATCGGGCCCTTCTTTCACGAGGTACCCAATCTCCTGCAAAAACGCTTTGTATTCAGCTTGATCAATGGTTTCCCCGGCACGTCGATCGTGCCAGGCGTCGATCTGGTCCTGTAAAATCTCACGTATGTGCAGTAGTTCACGGTTTCTGGGTGTTAAATCTACGAGGATTTCCTCAAAAGAAGCCCAAAAATGCTCAACAGTTACACCTGTGCCTGGAGTTAGCTCATTTGCAACCAGATCAAAAATTTCTTTAGCAACCTGTAAGCCGCCTTGCTGGATACGATTGGACATTGTTCTATCCTGTAGTGTGAGGTTTAGGTAACCTGCGCTCGTTTATGGCTCAGGGTTTTGATAATCGAATTAACTATTTTAGGACAGATCTGCGCGCTTGCCGAATAATTCCCATTATTTGTCTTGTGAATAGTCAGGTTAATCTACGTCTTGAGCAACTTCAGCAATCAAGCGGCGCATCCACCGGTGTGCCGGGTTATGTTGCAACAACGGACTCCAGGCCATCGTTAACTCAAATTCCGGAATCTCAAACGGCGGTGGCAAAATAATTACATTGGGATCATCCTTTAAGCGATTGGCTGCCTTACTCGGCAATGTGACTATCAAATCGCGTAAATTTGCCAGACTCATCGCCGCCTCGTAATGCCGGGTAAAAACCCGAATGCGCCGCTCCTTACCCAGTTTGGCCAGTGCTTCATCCACCCACCCAAGGCTCTGGCTGGCGCCAGGCTCCATACCTACACCTATCCCCATTCCGGTTTTGCTGACCCACACATGACGAGCCTTAAGGTAGGTCTCCAGATTGAAGTTTTTGCGAACCGGGTTCTGGCAGCTGAAAATGCAGGAGAAACCATCCCGCCAAATGGGTCTTTGGTGAAATGATTGTGGTAATACATCAAAGCGGTTAATCACCAAGTCGACACTGCCCTGTTCTAAATCCTGAAAGCTCACATCACTGGGTGTCAAAATATCCAGGGTGACATCCGGCGCTTCCAAACGCATGCGACGCAGCATGTGTGGCAATAGCGTTGATTCACTGTAATCACTGACGGAGATTCGAAAAACACGGTTGGCACGGGCAGCATTGAACTGCTGGTCTGGTTGAACCACATTCGTGATTGAGGCTACTACCTCCCGGATCTTCGGCTGCAAGCCTTCGGCTCGTTCGGTTGGACTCATGCCACCACTGGTGCGCACCAACAAGGGGTCGGAAAACAACTTTCGCAAACGCCGTAAACCATTGCTCATGGCCGGCTGGGAGATCCCCAGGCTCTCAGCAGCACGGGTCACGTTGCGTTCACGTAACAGAACATCAAGGTAGACCAATAAATTAAGATCGATGTTTTTTAAGTTCACAAAAAGACTCTTAGGATCAAACAAAACCTTTATTCATAATATGAATGCAGGGTATAAAGTCTATAGATTATCTAAATTTAACAGGTATAGCTAGAATGGCTTTTTATGAGAGCAATTTGGACTGTTTAGTTTTAAACTACCTTGTTGCTCCAAACTTTATTTAAACACAGATAACGGAGGATTCGCCATGTCGAGTTATACGAAGGATATCAATGCTATAGCAGAGGTTTGCAACGCCGCAGGCAGCTCCTGGAATGCCATTAACCCTGAATCCATCGCCCGTATGCGCGCCCAGAACAAGTTCAAGACTGGTCTGGAAATCGCCCAGTACACGGCCGACATCATGCGCCAGGATATGGCGGAATACGATGCCGATTCTTCACAATATACCCAGTCACTTGGCTGCTGGCATGGTTTCATCGGTCAGCAAAAAATGATCTCTATCAAAAAACACTTTGGCAGCACCAAAAAGAGGTACCTGTATCTGTCCGGCTGGATGGTTGCCGCGCTGAGGTCTGAATTCGGTCCCTTGCCCGATCAATCCATGCATGAAAAAACCACGGTTCCGCAATTGATTGAGGAGCTCTACACCTTTTTGAGACAGGCTGACTCGCGTGAGCTGAACGCCATGTTCCGGGAGCTGGATGCGGCCCGGGCAGCCGGTGATGCTGTCAAGGAAGCAGGAATCAAAAAAGAAATCGACAATCATGAGACACACGTTGTGCCCATCATTGCCGATATTGATGCCGGTTTTGGCAACGCAGAGGCCACTTATCTGCTGGCCAAGCAGATGATTGAAGCTGGCGCTTGCTGTTTGCAGATCGAAAACCAGGTATCCGATGAAAAACAATGCGGCCACCAGGACGGTAAAGTCACTGTTCCACATTCTGATTTCCTGGCCAAGATCAATGCTTGCCGTTATGCATTCCTGGAACTGGGTATTGATAATGGAGTTATCGTTGCCCGCACTGACTCCCTCGGCGCGGGTCTCACCAAGCAAATCGCAGTGACCCACGCGCCAGGCGATCTGGGTGATCAGTACAACGCATTCCTCGACTGTGAGGAAATCACCCTGGAAAACATGAACAATGGTGATGTTGTTCTGAACCGCGATGGCAAGTTGCTGCGTCCTAAACGCCTGGAATCCAACCTGTTTCAGTTCCGTGCCGGCACCGGTGAGGATCGTTGCGTACTTGATTGCATTACTTCCTTGAATAATGGCGCCGACATGATCTGGATCGAGACAGAGAAGCCCCACATCGGTCAAATCGGTGGCATGGTCGACCGTGTTCGAGAGGTTATTCCCAATGCCAAGCTGGTTTACAACAACAGCCCGTCTTTCAACTGGACACTGAACTTCCGCCAGCAGACATATGACACCTGGGTAGAGGAAGGTAAAGACGTGTCTGCCTATGATCGTGATCGCCTGATGAGCATCGACTATGACAACAGCGAACTGGGCAAGGAATCGGATGAGCATATCCGTACCTTCCAGGCCGATGCAGCACGTGACGCCGGCATCTTCCATCACCTGATTACGTTGCCGACCTACCACACCGCAGCTCTTTCCACCGACACCTTATCGAAAGAATACTTCGGTGACATGGCCATGCTGGGCTATGTACTCCATGTTCAACGTGAGGAGATTCGCAACGGTATCGCCTGTGTGAAACACCAGATCATGTCCGGTTCCAATATCGGTGATGACCACAAGGAGTATTTTGCCGGTGATGCAGCACTGAAGGCTGGCGGCAAAGACAACACGATGAACCAGTTCGCCAACGTGTAAACCGCGTCTTGCAACAAGAAGGGTGGGCTTATGTCCACCCTTTTTTTGTGACACGTAGGGTGGGTAACTTGTTACCCACGGCCTGTCGTCAATTTAAATCGTACGTAACATTTACGCGCCATACAGGGCCATCGTTGTTGTAATCGTGCGTAACAAGTTACGCACCCTACGCGGCCATCGATGTGTTAATCGTGGGTAACAAGTTACCCACCCTACGCGGCGGCTTTCGGTCGCGACCGTGCATTTGAATGAAAATTTTTCCTCTTCCAACACACGTGCATGCCAGCGGTAGTCTTCAAAGGTAGTCATTTACCAGTCCTTCATCGGAAAAGTGATGGGCGAGACAGGTGGCCAGGGAATTCCGGCCTCTTCAACTCTTGCAGCAAAATTGGGTGTGGCTTCAAGATCCCAGGGTGCGCCACATGCACACCAGTAAGTCACCAACAATAAGGATTGTGATCCAAATGGGTGCGAATCTATCTCTGCTGCACGTTGGTTGGCATTGTCGCGGTCACCTGACCAAGCGTAATAAATGGGCATCCAGAATCCTGCTGCAAATGGGAATTTCAAGAGTTCTTCGGACAGCATGGCAGAAGATTCCCTTGAGCCCATTGCTGTTAACTTCATCAAATTGGCAACAATAACATCTTCTTTTAATCGCAAATGGGTGGTAATTGCACTATCCGTTTCCTCATAAAGACCATTGGCAACAAGTGCCCGCATAAGGGCTATACCCAACCATCCACCGGGTGCGACTTCGTTGCCTTCACGGGCCACCCTGAGGGCCTCCGCCTTATCACCGGCCCATAAAAAGGCACGAGATTCATCAAACCAGGAATGTGAACGCATGGGGTCACATTTACGTACCTCACGTGCACGAACGGCATATCGGTCTGAAACACCATACACGGCGGCAATACCGGGTAACCATGCGGCCTGGTTGCAACCACTCTCAGACAGGTAACGCTCTACTTTTCCCTGCATGCCGCGCCAGTTTCCAGTCAGGTATGCCTGATCGATCTCGATGTCATTGCGTTCCGAAAAGTTTCGTGCGTGTTCCACCGCCAGGTTCAGGTCAGCGAGAATATTATCCGGTGCTTCTGCTAAATCCTGCTCGGTGACGCTGTCTGGTGACCGCCCTGTGCTGTCATCAAGCAACATATGCACATATAGATCGGTGTGATCAATATATGCTGGTGCATAACCCGGCACCTTATCCATCACCGTTTCAAGCAACTTGTTGGTGCGTCGCAGGTATTCGATCTGGTCAACGTCGCCGTGTGCTTCTGCGTGTAGTTCAAGCGCTTTCTGGTAGTCAATAAAAGCCTCGACATCGCGAAGGCCGGCCTGACGCATGGCTTCGCGCTTTTCTTCGTTCATGATGACATTCATGGCCACGGCAATTTTCTCAGCGATATCTTCCTGTACCTGAATCGTGTCTTCGGAAGTACTGTCATAATTCTCCGACCAAAGATGAAAACCATCTGAAGAACGAATTAGCTGTGCGGTTACTCTAAGACGGTCACCAGATCGTCGTACTGAACCCTCAACGATATGTCCCACTCCCAGTTTTGTGGCAATCTCCTGCACCGGGATGTCCTGACCTTTGAAATGAAATGATGAGGTTCGCGCCGTAATTAACAATTCGGGTAATTGTGCCAATGAATTAAGAATTTCCTCGGTCAGGCCATCGGCAAAGTATTCGTCATCCGGACCGTTGCTCATGGCAACAAAGGGAAGCACAGCAACGGATTTGGCTTTGATCGTTTGCTCACTGCCGGTATCGGTACTGAGCTCGGTACTGGTGGTTTGAGCAATTTTAGCAGATGCTGCCAACTCGGTTGTTGAAGCAAATTTGTCCCAGACAAACCACGCCAACGCGACGACCAGAATCCCGATAATCATGCCGTTCATTTTTTGACCAGTCTGTGATGTGATCGATTGAGAACGATCAACCTCGGCTTCGCGTTTGACACCCTCCGGGGTTAACTCAAAGGCCCATGCAAAAAACAACGCCAGCGGAAAACCAATGACCAGAAACCCAAGAAATGATTTAATAACCCAATCGGGTGCGCCAAAGTTTTCCAGCATCAGGTCAGCCACCTGGGCCATTAACCAGGAGACAATGACGTAGGCAAAGCCGACCCGGAAGACATTTCTGCGTTTAAGTTCATTAAACAGACTCATGGCTGCACCTCTTTATCAGGTTTTGGTATTGCTTTCCATTCTTCCAGTAAACCCAGTTTTTTCACGAAAATCGGGTAGTGTGGATCGCCCTCCAATTTTTTATTCCAGCGACTTCTTAAGAAAAAAGAAAATGACCCAGAGTCTTGATCAAATGCTTTTTCATACCATTCAAACGCCAGATCATTTTCCCCCCGCCATGCGTAAGTTGCGGCCATTGAAGCAGGAACTACCTGGTCGGGTTCTTCGAGGATTCCGCCAATGACTGCTTGTGCTTCCTGTTCATTACCCAGTGTCGACAATATCCTGGCTTTCATGTATGAGTAATAGCGCGAGGTCGGATCCTTCTCGATTTCAATCAATGCTGTTTCAGCTTCACCTTTCCATAAGAAAACCACAGCAATGTTGAAGTGTATCTCTGGAAAATCCGGGTTGATGGCCATTAACCGGTTGTATGTTTCCAGCGATTCCTCGAAGCGACCGATGGTTGCATAACGAGACCCCAGCGCTCTGAGGCTGGACAGGCTCAGAGGATCCCGCCTGACGTTTCGCTCGAATAGTTCAATGGATTTTTCCAATTGTCCAAAGGTACCTGCCAGTGTCGCCGCTGAACCAATAACAAGCCCATTGTTGGGTTCAAGATTGATGGCTTGATCAATAGCAGTTTTGGCACCTGCCCAATCCCCGCGGCCCCTTTTAAGGTAGGCCAGACCGGCCCAGGCTGACGCCATTTCCCTGTCAATTGCCAATGCGCTTTCCACCGCCGCCAATGACAATTTATAAGCTTGTTCTCGAGACAGCCAGTTGTTCCTGGCTTGGTCCTGATAAGCTACGCTGATGCCAACCCAGGCCGGGGCATAGTCGGGGTCAATGGCGAGGGCCTGCTTATACGCTACCAGGGATTTTTCCAAATCCTCTTTGCCCCTGAGATTATTGAAATAATTCCCTTGTAAATACAGGGAATAAACCTCAGGGTCTGTTTTACGGGGCTCGGGTACAGCACCCACCAGGGTGACTTTCAAGGCAGATACAACCGCATTGGCGATTTCATCCTGCACCACAAAAATATCATCAAGGTTTCTGTCAAAGGTTTCCGACCACAAATGGAAACCGTCGTCTGTTTTATTCAATTGCGCAGTGATACGTACATGGTTGCCGGCCTTGCGAACACTGCCCTCCAATACATAGTTGACATTGAGTTCTGTACCTATCTGGGCAATTTTTACGTCTTTGCCCCTGAATGAAAATGAAGAGGTTCGAGCAGCAACCCGGAGTTCAGGGATTCTTGCCAACAGGTTTAAGAGTTCTTCGGAAAGACCTTCAGCGAAGTATTGATTGTTATCATCGTCACTCATGTTGACGAAGGAAAGAACGGCAATGGACCGTTCATCCAATACTGGTGTTTCTTCCACCGGTTTGACTTCAGTAGCTTGCGGGCCAATCGTTTCTACTGAGGTTTCCTCAAGTATGGGGTCCAGTACAAGCTTGTCATAGGCAATATATGCCAGGGTCACAATGAGGACAATGATGATGGAACGATTGATTTTGCCACTTGCCCGGGATGTCGGTTGCTCTTTTACGACATCGGTTTCACGTCTCAGACCCTGCGGTGACATTTCATATGCCCACGCCATCACCAGCGCAACCGGGAAACCCAGGATGAGGATAGAAATGAGCATTTTCATCACCCAATCAGGGGCAAGGAAACTATCCGCTGCGAGTCCCGCCGCTTGCGCGATCACCCAGGCTGTGATGCCATAGGCAATCCCGACCTTGAAGACGTTTCTTCTCTTTAACTCTTCAAACAAACTCATTGGGAGCTCCGTAGGGTGGGTAAATGTTACCCACGTGCTAACTGAAACAATCGCGCCGCACACAGCCCAGGCTGCCCTCTCGACCGTTTACCGGC